>NZ_BAAAUG010000116.1:0-49020 GCF_039533825.1 Streptomyces rectiviolaceus | reverse complement strand
CCCGTAGGGGTTACTTCTTGAAGCCGTAGTCCATCAGCTTCTTCGCGTCCTTCGTGCGGTTGGTCGCGGAGGTCGAGGTGAGGACCGTGCCGATGACCGTCTTGCCGTTGCGGGTCGCGGCGAAGACCAGGCAGTACTTGGCCTGCGGTCCTGAGCCGGTCTTCACGCCGATGGCGCCGCTGTAGCTGCTGAGCAGGTTGTTCGTGTTCGACCACGACATGTAGCGGTAGCCACCGCTCTTCGTGGTGACCTTCTGCTTCGTCGACTTCGTCTTCACGACCGTACGGAACGTGGAGCTCTTCATCGCGCTGGAGGCGAGCTTCGTCAGGTCGCGGGGCGTGGAGTAGTTGCCCGCGCCGCCGATGCCGTCGAACGAGTCGAAGTGGGTGTTCGTCAGGCCGAGGCTCCTGGCCTGGGTGTTCATCTTGCCGATGAACGACTTCACGCGGGCGGAGCGGGTGGTGCCCTTGCCGAACTTGTCCGCGAGCGCGTACGCCGCGTCGCAGCCGGACGGCAGCATCAGGCCGTACAGGAGCTGGCGGACGGTGACCTTGTCGCCGACGATCAGACGGGCGGACGAGGCGGTGTTCCTGACGATGTAGTCGCTGTAGGCCTTTTCGATCTTGACCTTGGAATTGAGGTTCAGGTTCGGCTGCGAGAGCACCACCTTCGCCGTCATGATCTTGGTGGTGGAGCCGGTGGACCGGCGGGTGTCCGCGGCCTTGGTGAAGAGCGTCTTGCCCGTGCCGTTGTTCATCACGAAGCCGCCCTTGGCGGCGATGGACGGCTTCGGCAGCGCGGCCGCATGGGCCGGGGTCGTGAGGGCTCCGCCCGCGAGTACCGCACCTGTGGTGACGATTACGGCCGATGCGCGACGAATGCCCTTAATGGGGGTTTTCAAGGTCTGTGCTCCAAATGCCCCTGGAATGCGGCCACATGAGGGTGCCGCTCGATGGTGAGACGCACGAGGGGGGCAGATGGATGTGTTCTCAGGAGGGTGAAGTCCGGATCGTGGAATGGACGACCTCATGGGTACGTGTTGTATCTATGCTGTGCGCATGCCAGTTGCTGCCACCCCCGCCGTCAAACCGCCGCCCGCCGCCGAGCGCGTCTACGCGCACGTCAAGCAGGGCGTGCTCGACCGTCGGTACGAGGGCGGCACGCTGCTCACCGAAGGTGAGCTCGCCGAGGCCGTCGGGGTGTCCCGCACGCCGGTGCGCGAGGCCCTCCTGAAGCTGGAGGTGGAGGGGCTTCTTCGGCTCTACCCGAAGAAGGGGGCGCTGGTCCTGCCGGTGTCCGTGCAGGAGATCGCCGACGTCGTCGAGACGCGGCTCCTGGTGGAGACGCACTCGGTGCGCAAGGCGGTCCCCGCGCCGCCGGGTCTGATCGCCCGCCTCGAAGAGCTCCTGGCCCAGCAGCGGGTGCAGGCCGCCGCGGGGGCCCTCGCGGAAGCGGCGGTCACCGACCGCTGCTTTCACGCGGAGATCGTGCGGAGTGGGGGGAACGAGATCCTTGCCCGCCTGTACGACCAGCTTCGTGACCGGCAGTTGCGGATGGGGGTCGCTGTGATGCACTCCCATCCCGACCGGATCGCCAAGACTCTCGCCGAGCACGAGGAGATTCTTGACGCCTTGCGCGCCGGGGACGCGGAGGGGGCGGTGGGTGTGGTTACCCGGCACGTCGGGTGGTTCCGGGATCTTGCTCGGGGTGAGGTTCGATGAGGGTGCTCTTTGGCCTGTCGCCGACCGCCGTCGGTGGGTTTTCTTTTGCCGCTTCGCGGCGTGTTTCCCTCCCACCCACCCATTACTGGAAGTCCCGATGAGCGCCGCCTCCGCCCCCGTCTCCCTCCCCGGTGATCCGCCCGGCGGCAAGAAGGCCATGCTCGTTTGGGGTATCGGCGTCGCCGTCTACTTCGTCGCCGTCATCTTCCGGACCTCGCTCGGCGTCGCCGGGCTCGACGCCGCCGACCGCTTCCACGTCAACGCGTCCGCGCTCTCCACCTTCTCGATCCTTCAGCTGCTCGTGTACGCGGGCATGCAGATACCCGTCGGCCTGATGGTCGACCGGCTCGGCACCAAGCGCGTCCTGACCATCGGAGTCGTCCTCTTCACGCTCGGCCAGCTCGGCTTCGCGTTCTCGCCCTCATACGGCATGGCGCTCGCGTCCCGCGCGCTGCTCGGCTGCGGTGACGCGCTGACCTTCATCAGCGTGCTGCGTCTTGGCACCCGCTGGTTCCCGGCCCGGCGCGGCCCGCTGGTCGCCCAGCTCGCCGGTCTGGTCGGCATGGCGGGCAACCTCGTCTCCACCCTCGTCCTCGCCCGGCTCCTGCACTCCGTCGGCTGGACCGCCGCCTTCGCCGGCAGCGCGCTCTGCGGCGTCGTCGTCCTCGTACTGATGACGCTGTTCCTCAAGGACCACCCCGAGGGCCACGAGCCGGAGCCGGTGCGGCACACCGGCGGCGCCTTCGTGCGCAAGCAGATCGCCCTGAGCTGGCGCGAGCCCGGCACCCGGCTCGGGCTCTGGGTGCACTTCACGACGCAGTTCCCCGCGATGGTGTTCCTGCTCCTGTGGGGCCTGCCGTTCCTCGTCGAGGCGCAGGGACTCTCGCGCGGGACGGCCGGGGCACTGCTCACCCTCGTCGTGCTCTCCAACATGGTGGTGGGCCTGGTCTACGGCCAGATCGTCGCCCGGCACCACGCGGCACGCACGCCCCTCGCGATCGGCACCGTCGCCGCGACGGCCACCATGTGGGCGGTCACGATCCACTACCCCGGCGACCACGCCCCGATGTGGCTGCTCATCGCGCTGTGCACCGTGCTCGGCGCCTGCGGCCCCGCATCCATGATCGGCTTCGACTTCGCGCGGCCCGCGAACCCGCCGGAGCGGCAGGGCACCGCCTCCGGCATCGTGAACATGGGCGGCTTCGTCGCCTCCATGACGACGCTGCTCGCCATCGGCGTGCTCCTGGACGCGACCGGCGACAACTACCGGATCGCCTTCTCCGCCGTCTTCGTCCTGGAGGCGGTCGGCCTCAGCCAGATCCTGCGGCTGCGGACGCGCGCGGTGCGCCGGGAGAAGGAGCGGCTTGTCGCCAGCCGCGTCGAGGCGGTGCACGTCCCCGTCTGACGCACACCCCGTGAGCGGGAGGGAGTTACGGCGTGACCGCGAACTCCCGCAGGATCGCCTCGCCCAGGCCGTGATCGCCCTCGACCTTGATCCGGTCGGTCACCGATGCGTACGAGATACGGCCGCACGCGAGGCGGAAGTACGTCTCCCAGTCCAGGCTCAGTGTCGCGAGCGGGCCGAGTGACGGGGCGCTGTCGACCGTGGCGTGGCCGTCGGCGTCGACGCGGACCGTGCGCAGGAACTCGACGGGGCCGCTCACATCGAAGACGACCGCCGAGTTCGCCGGCGCCCCGGCCTTCTTGGCGACCACCTTGGCGAGTCCGTGAAGGAGCAGGTCACGCGCCACGTACGCCCCCTGGGAGTCCAGGTTGCCGGGCTTCTTCAGGGTCGCCCGCAGATCCTGCTCGTGCACCCACACGTCGAACGCGCGCATCCGCGTTGCCAGTTCGAGGGTCTGCTCGGTGCCGAGCGGGCCGCGCATCTTGTGGGACGGGTCGCGCGACTCGTTCCGCAGCTGCCGCGAGCGGCGGATGATCGTGTACTCCAGCTCGGAGGTCATCTCGGGCGCGGTGTGGTGGCGCCGGACGTCGACCTGGATCTCCATGTAGCGCTGGCCCTCGGTCTGTACGTGGTACAGGTCGCGGGGCAGCGTGTGGATGGGTCGCGGGTCGCCCAGCATCTCGCAGTCCATGCCTATGACGTGGGAGACGACATCCCGCACCGACCAGCCGGGGCAGGGCGTGGCCCGGTTCCACTCTCCCTCGGCGAGTGGTGACACCAGCTCGGATATGGCTGATACGGATTGGGTCCAGGCGTCGGCGTAGGTTTGCAGGCTGGGATGGAGACTCACGGGACCCCTCGACGGTCGTACGCGGGCGGTGGGTGTCTGGAACGTTAAGTTACGCTGCCCGCAGGCACCCCGGCAGTGCTTTCGTGTGACGATCGTAGGCCTGCATTGACGGCTCGAATGCCAGGACGGTGGTAGTGTGCGCGCCTCCCTCATCCAGATCGCCGTAGACGAGGGCGAATCGGTCAATTCCCGCCGCTCGCGGGTCTCTTCACTGGTACGTGAGGTAGCCGCGCGGGAGCGGCCGGATCTCGTCGTTCTTCCCGAACTGTGGACTACGGGCGCCTTCGCGTACGAGTCGTTCGCCGACGAGGCGGAGTCGCTTGAGGGGCCTACGTACGAGGCGATGGCCAAGGCCGCGAGTGACGCGGGCGTCTGGCTGCACGCGGGGTCCATTCCGGAGCGGGACGCTTCGGGGGACGGGCAGGGGGACCTCTACAACACCTCGCTCGTCTTCTCGCCCGACGGTGAACTCGCCGCCTCCTACCGGAAGATCCACCGCTTCGGCTTCGACAAGGGCGAGGCCGTGCTGATGGGGGCGGGCAGCGAGTTGGTGACGGTGCGGACGCCTTCCGCGGTCATCGGGCTCGCCACTTGTTACGACCTCCGCTTCCCCGAGCTCTTCCGGGGTCTTGTCGACGCGGGCGCCGAGATGTTCGTCGTCCCCGCGGGGTGGCCCGCGCGGCGGCGGGAGCACTGGACGCTGTTCGCCCGGGCGCGGGCCGTCGAGGACCAGGTGTACGTCCTCGCCTGTGGCACCGGGGGCACGCACGCCGGGGTCCCCCAGGCCGGGCACAGCGTCGTCGTCGACCCCTGGGGCGAGGTCCTGGCCGAGGCGGGGGACGGCGAGGAGGTCCTCACCGTCGACCTCGACCCTTCCAAGGTGGCCGCCACGCGGGAGCAGTTCCCCGCGCTCAAGGACCGGTTGCTCGGGATGGACGCCCCCCGGCGCTGAGCGGCGCAGGGTCAGTCGTCGCCCCGTTCCTTCTCCGCGAGGCGGATCACGCAGACCGCGATGGCCAGGAGCAGGGCCGGGTCGGCGTCCTCCCGGGTGACGTGCAGGCCGTACGTCTCGCGGACCCGGAACCAGCGCCGCGAGATGTCGGCCAGGAGTTCGCCGTCGTACTCGATGGCGAACTCGCGGTCCAGGATCTTGCCGCTCACGTCGAGTTCGGTGCCGTCGACCAGTTCCACGCGGTAGTGGTTGCGCAGGAGCGAGAGGCGTTTGCGCCTGACCGTGGCCAGCGCCTCGCCGTCCCGTTCGATCACCATCGTGTCGCGCAGCGCCAGCATCTTGGCGCGGATGTCGATGAGGACGCGGCCCTGCATGTCCTTGAGCTCGAAGGTCTCGCGCAGGCGCATCGCCTTGCCGTCGACGAGGAAGACCTTCTGGCCCTGGTCGTCCTCGATCCAGTAGTCGTCACCGATGCCGAGCAGCCGGTCGCGTACGAGAAGTTTCATGGGGCCATGACTACCCCGTGGCGGCCCGGCAGCCACGGAAGGCGGCTGTCCGGGCCCGGCGTCGCGTGGGGCCGTCGGCCACTAGCCGTGGTGACCGTGGTGGTGGTCGCTGTCCGTTTCGATCACGGTCGCGCCCGGTGGCACGACCGTCTTGCGGCGTGCGTTGGTGAACGCGGCGACACCGATCACGCCCACGGCCATCATGATCAGGCCGGTGACGGTGAGGTTGATGCCTTCCATCTCCCAGTCGGTGGCGAACGTGAGGATGGCGCCCGCGGCGATCAGGATGATGCATCCGCCCAGGCCCATGTGGACCGCCTCCCTAAGTCGTGGCGTGGGCACCCGGGTACCCGGGTGTGCCGCAGCCACACGGAGAGGCGGACATCAGCCCTCCAGGAACGCCACCAACGCGTTGGCCAGCAGGTGCGGGTCGTCCGCCCCGCACAGCTCACGGACGCTGTGCATCGAGAGGATCGCGACGCCGATGTCGACGGTCTTGATGCCGTGCCTGGCCGCGGTGATCGGGCCGATCGTCGTGCCGCAGGGCATCGCGTTGTTCGAGACGAAGCTCTGGAAGGGCACGCCGGCCTTCTCGCACGCGGCGGCGAACACGGCCCGTCCTGTGCCGTCCGTGGCGTACCGGTTGTTGACGTTGACCTTGAGGATCGGGCCGCCGTTGGCGCGCGGGTGGTGCGTCGGGTCGTGCCGCTCCGCGTAGTTGGGGTGCACGGCGTGGCCCGTGTCGGAGGAGAGGCAGATGGTGCCGGCGAAGGCGCGGGCCCTGTCCTCGTACGTGCCGCCGCGTGCGAACACGGAGCGTTCGAGCACCGAGCCGAGCAGCGGGCCGTCCGCGCCCGTGTCGGACTGTGAGCCGTTCTCCTCGTGGTCGAAGGCGGCGAGCACGGGGATGTACGGGAGGGATTCGGCGCCGTCCGCCGTGGCGACGGCGGCGAGCGCGGCCGTGCAGGCGTGCACGGAGAGGAGGTTGTCCATCCGCGGGCCCGCGATGAGGTCGCGGTCGCGGCCGAGGTAGGCGGGCGCCTCGATGGGGTGCGTCATCAGGTCCCAGCCGGTGACCTCGCCGGGGGTGAGCCCCGACTCCTCCTCCAGGAAGTGGATGAGGTCGCCCTCGTGCACGTCGTCGCCGAGGCCCCAGATGGGCTGCATGTGTTTCTGCTTGTCGAGCTTGAGGCCGTCGGCGGCCACCGAGCGGTCCATGTGGATCGCGAGCTGCGGGACCCGCAGCAGCGCCCGGTCGATGTTCACCAGGCGCGTCGAGCCGTCCCGCAGCGAGAGCCTGCCCGCGAGGCCGAGGTCGCGGTCGAGCCAGGAGTTGAGCAGCGGGCCGCCGTAGATCTCGACCGCGACCTGCCGCCAGCCGTGCGCGCCCGCGTCCGGCTTCGGCTTGACGCGGAGGTTCGGGGAGTCGGTGTGGGCGCCGACGATGCGGTACGGGGTGTGCGCACTTGTGCCTTCGGGGACGTACCAGGCGACGATCGCGCCGCCGCGCTGCACATACTTCCCGCCGGTCGACCCGTCCCAGGCGTCGGTCTCCTCGACATGCCGGAAACCGGCCTTCTCCAGCCGCTCCGCGGCGCTTGCCACTGCGTGGTACGGCGAGGGGCTCTGTGCCAGGAAGGTCATGAGGTCGTCGGAGTGGCCGCGGTCGAAAGCAAGAGGGGCGCGCGGAGCGCTCTTTGCAAGGGCGGCGGCGGGTGACGGGTGGGCAGGTGTGCTCATGCTTCCAGCCTAGCTAGCGGCCCCCCGGGGCGAGGGGGCCCTTTTCCGGGAGGTTCTGCACTGAAACGACGGTGGCCCGCCCCCGAAGCCGGGAGCGGGCCACCCTGCGGGTTCGCGGAGGCTGGAACGCTAGAACGCAGCCTCGTCCAGCTCCATGAGGTCCAGCTCCACGCCCTCGGCGAGCTTCCGCTCGGCCGCGACGCCCGGCAGGACGTTCGTGGCGAAGAACTTGGCCGCGGCGATCTTGCCCTCGTAGAAGGCCACATCCTTGGAAGACACAGCCTTGGCGGAAGCCGTCGCCAGCTTCTCCGCCGCCACCGCCGCGCCCCGCAGCAGCAGGTAGCCGACGACGACGTCGCCGGAGACCATCAGGAGGCGGGTGGTGTTGAGGCCCACCTTGTAGATGGACTTGACGTCCTGCTCCGTCGCCGCGAGGTCCGTCAGCATGACGCCGACGATGGCCTCGAGCTCGACCGCGGCCTTGGCCAGCTCCTCGCGGGCCCCGGCCAGCGTCTCGCCGCCCGTGCCGACCGCGAGGAACTTCTTGATCTCCTCGGCGAGGCCGTTCAGCGCGGCACCCTGGTTGCGGACGATCTTCCGGAAGAAGTAGTCCTGGCCCTGGATGGCCGTCGTGCCCTCGTAGAGGGTGTCGATCTTGGCGTCACGGATGTACTGCTCGATCGGGTACTCCTGGAGGTACCCCGAGCCGCCGAACGTCTGGAGCGACTGCGCGAGCTGCTCGTACGACTTCTCCGAGCCGTAGCCCTTGACGATGGGCAGGAGGAGGTCGTTCAGGGCGATCAGCGCCGAAGCGTCCTCGCCCTCCGCCTCCTTGATCTGGATGTCGTCCTGGACCGCCGCGGTGTGCAGGACAAGGGCGCGCATGCCCTCCGCGTACGCCTTCTGCGTCATCAGCGAGCGGCGTACGTCCGGGTGGTGGGTGATCGTCACCTTGGGCGCGGTCTTGTCCATGAACTGGGCGAGGTCCGGGCCCTGCACGCGCTCCTTGGCGTACTCCAGGGCGTTGAGGTAACCCGTCGAGAGCGTCGCGATGGCCTTCGTGCCGACCATCATGCGGGCGAACTCGATGATCATGAACATCTGGCGGATGCCGTCGTGCTTGTCGCCGATCAGCCAGCCCTTGGCGGGGTGCTGGTCGCCGAACGTCATCTCGCACGTGTTGGACGCCTTGAGGCCCATCTTGTGCTCGACGTTCGTGGCGTACGCGCCGTTGCGGGCGCCGAGCTCGCCGGTCTCCCAGTCGAACTCGTACTTCGGGACCAGGAAGAGCGAGAGGCCCTTCGTGCCAGGGCCGTGGCCCTCGGGGCGGGCGAGGACGTAGTGGAGGATGTTCTCCGACATGTCGTGCTCACCGGACGTGATGAAGCGCTTCACGCCCTCGATGTGCCAGGAGCCGTCCTCCTGCTTGATCGCCTTGGTGCGCCCCGCACCGACGTCCGAGCCCGCGTCGGGCTCGGTCAGGACCATCGTCGAGCCCCACTGCTTCTCGACGGCGATGGCGGCGATCTTCTTCTGCGCCTCGTTGCCCTCGTCGTGCAGGATGCCCGCGAACGCCGGACCGGAGGAGTACATCCACACGGCCGGGTTGGCGCCGAGGAGCAGCTCCGCGTAACCCCAGATCAGGGAGCGGGGGGCGGTCGTGCCGCCGATCTCCTCGGGCAGGCCGAGGCGCCAGTACTCGGAGTCCATGAAGGCCTGGTAGCTCTTCTTGAAGGATGCCGGTACGGGAGCGGTATTGGTCGCCGGGTCGAAGACCGGCGGGTTGCGGTCGGCGTCCTCGAACGACTCGGCCAGCTCGTTCTCGGCGAGGCGGCGCAGCTCCTCGAGGATGCTCTTGGCGGTGTCGACGTCCATCTCCGCGAACGGGCCGGTGCCGTACAGCTTGTCGCGGCCGAGTACCTCGAAGAGGTTGAACTCGATGTCGCGGAGATTCGACTTGTAGTGCCCCATGGCGACGGCTCCGTAAGCAGAAAGGGATAAGTACCAGCAAGTAGCTACGATGATGCTACCCGCCAGTAATAAGAAGCAACCCCTAATAGGTCATCTGTGACTCAGTCGTCTCGCGGGCTCAGTACTCTTGCGGGCATGTACGGCTACGACCAGAGCCCAGGCGCCCAGCAGCAGTACGCCCCGCCCGGGGCGCAGCCGCCGCCGCAGCAGATGCCCGGCGGCGCGGGCGGTTACGCCCAGCAGCCCCCGCTCTACCCCGAGCCGTCGCCCCCGTCCCTCGCGGACGCGGTGCGGTCCTTCACCACGGGCTCGATGTCCGCCGAGGACTTCCAGCAGGCCTTCGCCACCTCGAAGGTCTACTGCCCGCGCGGCGACAACCCCGGCTTCCTCGCCCTGCACAACACCCAGCAGCCCGTGATCCCGATGTTCACGTCGCTCAAGGAGCTGCGCCGGTACGCGGGCAAGGAATCCAAGTACTTCGTGATCACGGGCGCCGAGGTCATCGACCTCCTCCCCACCGGTTACGGCTTCGTGCTCGACATGGAGGGCGAGCACCGCATGGTCTTCGACGCCAAGGCCGTCGAGCAGATGGTCGACTTCGCGATGCGCCGGATGTACGGCTAGCGGCCACTTCAAGCCATCACGGACGCCCGGAGGGAATTCCCTCCGGGCGTCTCGCGTTCCCGGTGGCAAGAAGTTCTACGTTCAACTAAACTGAGCGTACGAGAAGGAGGCACCGACATGCCCGCTGTGACCGTCGAGAACCCGCTGACCCTGCCCCGTGTGGCCGCGTCCGGCGACGCCGTGGCCCGCCCCGTGCTCGCCGTGACGACCGCGCCGAGCGGCTTCGAGGGCGAGGGCTTCCCGGTGCGCCGGGCGTTCGCGGGGATCAACTACAAGTACCTCGACCCGTTCATCATGATGGACCAGATGGGCGAGGTGGAGTACGGAGCCGGGGAGCCCAAGGGCACGCCCTGGCACCCGCACCGCGGCTTCGAGACGGTCACGTACCTGATCGACGGAACGTTCGTGCACCAGGACTCGAACGGTGGCGGCGGCACCATCCAGAACGGCGACACCCAGTGGATGACCGCGGGCTCGGGCCTCCTGCACATCGAGGCCCCGCCGGAGTCCCTCGTCACGTCAGGCGGCCTCTTCCACGGCCTCCAGCTGTGGGTGAACCTGCCCGCGCGGGACAAGATGATGGACCCCCGCTACCAGGACATCCGCGGCGGCCAGGTGCAGCTCCTGACCACCCCCGACGGCGGCGCGCTCCTGCGGGTCATCGCGGGTGAGCTGGACGGGCACGACGGCCCCGGCATCACGCACACACCGATCACGATGATCCACGCCACGGTGCGCCCCGGCGCCGAGGTCACGCTGCCCTGGCGCGAGGACTTCAACGGACTCGCGTACGTGCTTGCGGGGCGCGGCACGGTCGGTGCCGAGCGCCGTCCGGTGCACATGGGCCAGACGGCGGTCTTCGGGGCGGGCTCGTCGCTGACCGTCCGCGCGGACGAGAAGCAGGACGGGAACACCCCCGACCTGGAGGTCGTGCTGCTCGGCGGACAGCCGATCCGTGAGCCGATGGCGCACTACGGACCGTTCGTGATGAACAGTCAGGCCGAGCTGCAGCAGGCGTTCGAGGACTTCCAGAAGGGCCTGCTCGGCAAGGTTCCCGCCGTGCACGGCATGTAGGCAGCGGCTGTTCGGCGTACACAACGTGCGGGGCCCAAGAGGTCATGCTCGGGTAGGAGGGTGAGCACCCTTCTGCCCGAGCCCGCACGCCGCGCCGCCGCCTGGTGCGTCGTCCTCCTGCTCGTCACCGGCGTGGCCGCCGTGGCGATCTGGCTCATCGTCATCTTCAAGACGGCCGTCACACCGGTGCTGCTCGCGCTCCTGGGCACGGCCCTGCTCGGGCCCGTCTACCGGTGGCTCCTGAAGATGAAGGTGCAGCGCTCGCTGGCCGCGGGGCTCACCTGCGCGGTCGTCGTCGCGGTCGTCGGCGGCGCGATGTACACCGTGGTCAGGGCCCTGATCGACACCGGCGACCAGATCATCGCCTCCCTGAAGCAGGCCGCGGCCGACCTCTCCGACCACTTCGGGGCCGCGGGCACATCCCTGGACGACATGGCGTCCAACGCCAAGGAACTGCTCGGCAAGTTCGGCGGCTCCGCCGCGTCCGGAGTGATCAGCGGGCTCAGCGTCGTCGGCGAGGTGATCGCCATGGCCGTCCTCGCGCTGCTGCTCGTCTTCTTCTTCCTGCGCGACTCCGACCGGGCCATGGGCTCCATGCGCTCGCTCGCCCCGCGCGGCACCGCCGACACCGTCGAGGCCATGGGCCGACGCGCCTTCGAGGCTGTCGAGGGCTTCATGCGCGGCACCACGTTCATCGCGCTGATCGACGCCATCTGCATCACCGCCGGGCTCCTGATCCTGCGGGTGCCGGGGGCGTGGGGGCTCGGCGCGCTCGTGTTCATCGGCGCCTACATCCCTTATCTGGGCGCGTTCATCTCCGGTGCCGTCGCCGTCCTGGTCGCGCTCGCCGACCGTGGCGTCATCATCGCGCTGTGGGCGCTGGGTGTCGTACTCGCCGTGCAGGTCCTGGAGGGCCACGTGCTCCAGCCGGTGATCCAGTCGCGGACCGTGCAGATGCATCCGGCGGTCGTCATGCTGGCGATCACCGCGGGGGCGTCCGTGGCGGGGATCCTCGGGATGCTGCTCGCGGTGCCGGTGACGGCGGCGGCGTTCGGGGTGGCCTCGGAGCTGAGGGGCCGCTATCCGACGGGCTCGGCCGGGCCGGACGCCTCGGAGGGCCCGGATGCCTCGGAGGGTCCTGTGGAGGGCTCTGCGGCGCCCTCGTAGAGCTCGAACCAGATGCTCTTGCCCTCGCCCCTCGGATCCACGCCCCACTCGTCGGCGAGCAGCTCCATCAGGACCAACCCCCGCCCGGAGGACGCCAGTTCACCGGGGTGGCGCTTGTGCGGCAGGTCGTCGCTGCCGTCCGAGACCTCGGCCCGCATCCGGCGCGAGCCCGGCTCCCCCATGACCTCGGCGACAAGCAGGGCGTCGCCGTCCGTGTGCACGAGTACGTTCGTGATCATCTCGGAGACCATCAGGACCGCCGAGTCGATCTGATCGGCGTCCGCCCAGTCGTGCAGCAGCTCCCGCACATGGCGCCGCGCCCCCGCGATGCGCTCAGGCTCGGCCTGCGCGACCGTCAGGACCGTGCGGCGGGCGGGCGTGCGATATGCGGGGTGGCCGGACCTGCGCAGCAGCAGGACCGCTATGTCGTCCTCGCGGCGGTCCACCAGCGTCCCCGTGGTGTGGTGCGACGAGGGCCCGTGGACGGCCTGCACGAGGTTGTCGGCCAGCTCTTCGAGGCCGTCCTCGCCGCCGCCCCCGTGCTCCTCCAGGATCGTGCGGATCCGCTTCCAGCCGCTGTCCAGGTCGTGGCCGCCGGTCTCGATGAGGCCGTCGGTGCAGACCAGCATCGTCTCGCCGGCCTCCAGGACGAGGCGGGTCGTGGGGTAGTCCGCGTCCGGGTCGATGCCCAGCGGCAGGCCGCCGGCGGTGGGGCGCAGCAGGACCGTTCCGTCGCTCATCCGTATCGCGGGCTCCGGGTGGCCCGCGCGGGCGATCTCCAGGACGCCGGTGACCGGGTCGGCCTCCACGTAGAGGCAGGTCGCGAAGCGCGCGTCAGTGGGGTCGCCACCCGCGTCGCCGTCCGAACCGATCGTGATGCCGTCCGTGATGCCCGACAGGAAGCGGGTCGCGCGGGAGAGCACGGCGTCCGGGCGGTGGCCCTCGGACGCGTACGCGCGCAGGGCGATCCGCAGCTGCCCCATGAGGCCCGCCGCGCGCACGTCATGCCCTTGTACGTCGCCGATGACGAAGGCGATGCGGCCGTTGGGCAGCGGAATCATGTCGTACCAGTCGCCGCCCACCTGGAGCCCGCCGCCGGTCGGCACATACCGCGCGGCCACGCTCATCCCCGGGATGCGCGGCCCGAGCAGCGGCAGCATCGAGCGCTGAAGCCCCTCCGTCAGCTCCCGCTCCGACTCGGCGACCCCGGCCCGCGACAGGGCCTGGGCCAGCATCCTGGCCACCGTCGTCAGGACGGAGCGCTCGTCCGGCGTGAACGAGACGGGGTAGGCGAACGCCGCGAGCCAGGCGCCCATCGTGCGGCCCGCGACGGTCAGCGGCAAAAACGCCCACGACTGCCGCTCGAAGGGCCGGGCCAGCGGCCAGGTGGCGGGGTAGCGGCGGTGGTACTCCTCGGGCGACGAGAGATAGACCGCGCGGCCCGTGCGGACCACCTCGGCGGCCGGGTAGTCCGTGTCCAGGGGCATCGCCGAGAAGGGCAGGTCGTCCCCCGGCTGGTGTCCGTGATGCCCGATGACCTTGAGCCGGTCGCCCTCGACCCCGAAGACACCGAGCCCGTCCGGCGAGAACCCCGGCATGGAGAGCCCACTGGCGACCCGAAGCACCTCCTCCGTCGACCGCGCCTCGGCGAGCGCGCGCCCCGCGTCGAGCAGGAACGCCTCGCGCGAGCGCCGCCAGTCGCCGGTGACCGGGCTGCGGGCGGCTGCGCCCGGCGGGGGCTCGCTGACTTCCTGCAGGGTGCCGATGAGCTCGTACTCATGCGTGGCAGGGTCCACGATCGGCTTGGAGCGGCTGCGCACGATGCGCAGGACCCGCCGCCCCTGCTCGTCCATGATCCGCAGTCGGGCCTCGGCGAGGGTGCCCTCGGCGACGGCGAGCTGGACGATGCCGTCGATCTCGTTCCAGTCGACGGGGTGGAAGCGGGAGCGCACGCCCGCCTCGGTGAGGGTCTGGGCGTGCGCGGGGAGCCCGAGGAGCCGGGCCGCCTCGGCGTCGAGCGTGACGGTGCCGGTCGTGTTGTTCCAGCGCCACAGGCCGGTGGCGATGGCGGCAAGGACGTCCCGTACGGGAGGCAGGGGTTCGTCCCCCGCCTGCTGCAAGGGATCGTCGGTGCGCATTGACCCACTTTAGGAAGATCCGCGGACAAGCCGCCACCGCCGGGGGTGGCGAGGAGCGCTCCCGGGGCGATCCGCGAAGTAATCCGGAAAGCGATCTCCGCCCGGACGGTAGCCTTGGGGACTGTCTGCTCTCTCCCCTATTCGCGAAGACTGGATGAACGAAGATGCATCGGTACAGGTCCCACACCTGCGGCGAGCTCCGCGCCTCTGACGTCGGCTCCGACGTCCGGCTGAGCGGCTGGCTGCACAATCGCCGAGACCTGGGTGGCATCCTCTTCATCGATCTGCGCGACCACTACGGCATCACGCAGCTGGTGGCCCGCCCCGGCACCAAGGCCGCCGAGGTCCTGGACAAGCTCTCCAAGGAGACGGTCGTCCGGGTCGACGGCAAGGCCGTCTCGCGCGGCGCGGACAACGTGAACCCCGAGCTGCCCACCGGTGAGATCGAGATCGAGGCCGCCGAGGTCGAGGTGCTCGGCGCCGCGGCCCCGCTGCCCTTCACGGTCAACGCGGACGACGGCGTGAACGAGGAGCGGCGCCTGGAGTACCGCTTCCTGGACCTGCGCCGCGAGCGCATGCACCGCAACATCATGCTGCGCTCGTCCGTCATCGCCTCCATCCGCTCGAAGATGGTGGCCCTCGGCTTCAACGAGATGGCGACGCCGATCCTGGCCGCGACGTCCCCCGAGGGCGCCCGCGACTTCGTCGTGCCGTCCCGCCTGAACCCGGGCAAGTTCTACGCCCTGCCGCAGGCCCCGCAGCAGTTCAAGCAGCTGCTCATGATCTCGGGCTTCGACCGCTACTTCCAGATCGCGCCGTGCTTCCGCGACGAGGACGCGCGCGCGGACCGCTCGCCGGGCGAGTTCTACCAGCTCGACGTCGAGATGAGCTTCGTGGAGCAGGAAGACGTCTTCCGGCCCATCGAGAAGCTCATGACGGAGATCTTCACGGAGTACGGCAACGGCCGCGAGGTCACGTCCCCGTTCCCCCGCATCCCGTTCCGCGAGTCGATGCTGAAGTACGGCAACGACAAGCCGGACCTGCGCGCGAAGCTGGAACTCGTCGACATCACCGACGTGTTCGAGGGTTCGGAGTTCAAGGCGTTCGCGGGCAAGCACGTCCGCGCCCTGCCGGTGCCGGACACGGCGTCGCAGTCCCGCAAGTTCTTCGACGGCCTCGGTGACTACGCGGTCGAGCAGGGCGCGAAGGGCCTGGCCTGGGTGCGCGTGGCCGAGGACGGCTCGCTGACAGGACCGATCGCGAAGTTCCTGACGGAGGCGAACGTAGAGGAGCTGACGAAGCGCCTCTCCCTGGCCCCCGGCTACGCGGTCTTCTTCGGCGCGGGCGAGTTCGACGAGGTCTCGAAGGTCATGTCGGCTGTCCGTGTCGAGGCCGCCAAGCGTGCGGGCCACTTCGAAGAGGGCGTCTTCCGCTTCTGCTGGATCGTCGACTTCCCGATGTACGAGAGGGACGAGGACACCGGCAAGATCGACTTCTCCCACAACCCCTTCTCGATGCCCCAGGGCGGCATGAAGGACCTGGAGGAGAAGGACCCCCTCGACATCCTCGCCTGGCAGTACGACATCGTCTGCAACGGCATCGAGCTGTCCTCCGGCGCCATCCGTAACCACGAGCCCGAGGTCATGCTCAAGGCCTTCGAGATCGCGGGCTACGCGGCCGAGACGGTGGAGCAGGAGTTCGCGGGCATGCTCCGCGCCTTCCGCCTCGGCGCCCCGCCGCACGGCGGCATCGCCCCCGGCGTCGACCGCATCGTCATGCTCCTCGCGGACGAGCCGAACATCCGCGAGACGATCTCGTTCCCGCTGAACGGCAACGCGCAGGACCTGATGATGGGCGCGCCCTCCGAGCTTGAGGAGTCGCGACTCCGCGAGCTGAACCTCTCGCTGCGCAAGCCGGTCGCCTCCGGCAAGGGTGAGGCGGACAAGGACAAGTAGCCTTGACGGCAGGCTTGTTGGGCCCGGAACCTATTTGGTTCCGGGCCCTTTCGCTGTGCGTAGGCAGCGGCGCACACGCTCCTGACAGGTGGGAAGCCCAGCGTCCGGGCGAGGACGGAGATGAGCGATGCGCAACCGGTAGTACGTCCCTACTTCACCTCAGGCGATCGGCACCGGGTTCCGGCTCTTCGGTGAACAGGTCGTTGGCGTCGTCGACCGTGGCGGAGCGGTCGCCCCAGCGGCCGAGGATGTCCAGGTCGGTGCAGTCGGCGATTCGCTCGCGGGTGCTGTCGGAGATCGGGATACCGCGCAGTTCCAGGAAGCGGAGGAGCGCCTCGGCACGGCCCTTGACCAGCCCTTCAGCGATCCCGTCTTCTTTGCCTTCGGCCTTGCCTTCGAGGTAGGCCTGCTCGCGGAACGTGCCCCGGCCCGGGAAGTAGTTGACGAATGTCATCAGCTTTCTCCATGTCTCTCTGGCCGGGGTGTCCCCCAGGCCGACATCCACGAGGTCGCCGTAGTACTCAGCGGACTCCTTGTCGGTCGCTCGCAGGGCACGAACCAGTGCTTCCAGTATGGCGTCGGCGTCCGCGTATCGCGCGTGAGTCAGGGCCGAGAAAGCCGCCATTGCCAAGTCTCGTGCCGCTACTGACGGGTCAGTGATCACCGGCACGTTGCCCGGCCCGACGACCAGGGGCCGGACGCTCAGAGCCGTCCAGCCCCGCACCCCGCAATTGAAGGGCCCGGCCGCCCAGGCTGCGGTCCTGCTGCGGCAGGCCAACGCCGCTGGACTGCGCCCGCAGTCGTAGCTCGCCGGTCGTGCGGGGGCTTCGCTGTACCGGCCCCGGTACGAATACCGCCGCCGGGCAGGATCGCTACCGGTGGGCGGGTGGGTGAGGAATCAGGTGCTCGGTACCAGCCATGGTTCCTCCGGGAGGGGGGAGCCCGTCTCCAAGAGGGACTTGAGGTTCGAGAGGACCGCCGCCCAGCCCGACGCCGCCGCGTTCCGCTCTTCCTCGTCCGCGAGGTTCTCGTGCGTCACCGTCAGGCGCACGATTCCGCCGTACGGCTCGATGTCGAACGTGACCTGGGAGGGGTCGGCGGAGGGGTCGGCCGAGTCGGGGGCCGCCCACGTTGTCACCAGGCGGGTGGGCGGCGTGCTTTCGAGCACCCTCCCCACCACGTCCGCGATGCCCGAGCCATCCGTGCGCCGGTGTTCCCAGGGCGAGCCCTGCCGCCAGTCGGAGACGTTGGCGTGGCCCCAGTACGCCGCCGTCAGCTCCGCGTCGGTGAGGGCGTGCCAGACCTTCTCCGGGGTGCTCTCGATGTAGGTGACGTAGACGTACGTCGGCTTCGTCGGGTTCGTGGTCATGGTGGCGGCCTCCGCCTGTTGTTTCAGTGTGCTGAGCGCTCGTAGGCGTGGGTGCTCGAACTTGTCGATCCATCGTTCCTGGATCTCGTGCAGAGGCACGGGATTCAGGTAGTGGAGCTTTTCGCGCCCTCGCCGCACCGTGCTGACCAGGTTCGCGGCCTCCAGGAGGGCCAGGTCCTGGGTGGTCGACTGGCGCGTCATCGCGACGCGCTCGGCCAGCTCGCCCAGCGTCTGGCCGTTGTGACCGTGCAGCTGGTCCAGGAGATAGCGGCGGGTCGGGTCGGCCAAGGCCTTGAAGACCTTGTCGACCGAGCCGACCGGGCTTTTGCTACATCCCCGTCGTCCCGTCGATCCGCTCCCTCAGCAGATCCGCGTGCCCGTTGTGCCGCGCGTACTCCGCGATCATGTTGATCAGGATCCTGCGGAGAGAGATCGGGTCACCTGTCGCTCTGCGGGTGCCCGTCACGTCCAGTGATCGCGCCGCCGCCACGATCCGGCGCGAGCGCTCGCACTCCTCGTGCCACACCGCGAACGCCTTCCCGGCGTCGCCCGTCAGGTCGCCGAAGTCCTGGTCCGGGTCCTCGTCGGAGTAGTAGAGCAACGGGACCCCCTCGCCCGTCAGTTGGATGCGGAACCACCAGCGCTCCACCCCCGCCAGGTGCCGGAGCAGGCCGTGCAGCGAGAGCTCGGACGGGGGCGCCGCGCGCTCCGACAGCTGCTCCTGCGTCAGGCCCGCGCACTTGAGCTCGAACGTTGCGCGGTGCCAGTCCAGGGAGGTCGTCAGCGCCTCCCGTTCGTCGCCCGTGTTCGGTGGGGGCTCCCGGGTGTCGTCGCTCCAATTGGGCGCGAAGTACTGGGGAGTTGGAGTGGTGGAGTCGCTGCCGCCTGTGGTGTCGGTCATGTCGGCGAGTCTGGCAGTCGCCACTGACAGTCGCCCGGCACCGGGGAGCAGGGAGAGGTGGTCCGTGGTCCGGATCGGCGGCTTCCACGGACCGATCGGGGTCACCGTCGCCCAAGCAGCTCCACGATGCTGGAGAAGCTGTCCGCCGCGTGCCCCGCCTCCATTCCGCGCCGGAACAGGTCGGCCACCGCCGACGGCAGTGCGGCGTCCACGCCCGAGTCGGTGTGGGTGTCCACCACGTGCTCCATGCTGGCAAGGCCCATGGCCAGGCGGTCCACGTCGCCCTCGTGGTTGCCCGCGTCGATGCGTGGCGCGTAGAAGGACAGGAACTCCGGCATCCCGGTCATGTTCTCCGAGGCGTACGGCAGGATGTCCGTCGCCGAGAGGCCGTTGGCCTTCGCGAGGGCGACCGCGTACCAGTAGCTGGAGACGCTCGTCCAGAAGATGACCATGTTGAGCTGGTACATCAGGGCCGCGACGCCCGCGTCCTCGCCCCGGTAGTCCGTCTCGCCCGTCAGCACCTCAAGGGTCGCGCGGTGCTTGTCGTACGCCTCTCGCGGGCCGCTGTAGAAGGTGGAGAACTCCGGCTTTCCGATGCCGTGGGGCGGGGCGAGTACGCCGCCCGTGAGGTGCGCGGCGCCGTGCCCGGCGGCCCAGACCGCCGCCTCGCGGGCCTTCTTCGGGGTGTCCGAGCTGAGGTTGACGATCACGCGGCCGGAAAGGGCGGCTGCCGCCGGTTCGAGGACGGCGTACATCGCGTCGTAATCCGTGAGGCTCAGGATCACCAACTCGTTGGCGGCGATGGCCTCCCCGGGAGTGGCGGCGAGGATCGCACCGCGCGCGACCAGGTCGTCCGCGCGGGACGCGGTGCGGTTCCAGAGGGTGACCTGGTGGCCCTTGTCGAGCAGGGCCGTGGCCATCGCGTGGCCCATGGGGCCGAGGCCGATGAGGGTGACGGGGGTGAGGGGAGTGACGGGGGTGGTGGTCGTGGCGTTCATGTGAGTCCTCCTGGGCTGGCGGTCCGGCGGCCTAGCGGTCTAGAACGAGCGCTCTATTTAGGGCGCACCGAGAACGTAGCACGCCTCTGGAACGAACGCTCTAATTAGTTGCGAGGTAAGCTGCCCGCATGGCTCAGACCCCCTCGACCTCAGGCACCGGCGCGGGCGCAGGCGCAACGACCGGCACCCGCGACCGCATCGTCATCGCTGCCGCCCGGCTGCTGCAGCGCCAGGGGTACGTCGGCACCGGCATCAAGCAGATCGCGAAGGACGCGGAGGCCACGCTCGGCTCCGTCTACCACTTCTTCCCCGGCGGGAAGGAGGCCGTCGCGGTGGCCGCGATCACCCACAGCGGCGAGGAGTTCGCCGGGATGCTGGGCGAGGCGCTGGCCACGTCCGACGACCCCGGCGCCGCGATCGAGGCCTGCGCGGCGGAACTCGCCGTGGGGCTGCGGGAGTCGGGCTGGATCGAGGGCTGCCCCGTCACCGCGGCGGCCCTGGAGACGCTGGGGACGGACTCGGAGATCCAGCGGGTGTGCGCGGCGGCGCTGGGGAGTTGGGAGCGCCTTGTCGAGGAGAAGCTGCTCGGCTCCGGTTTCGGCGCGACGGACGCGCGTGACGTGGCGACGACCGTGATCAGCGCCCTGGAGGGCGCCGAGGTGACCGCCCAGGTCAACCGCAGCGAGGAGCCGCTACGGGCGGCGGGGCGTCAGCTGGCGCGACTGGTGGGGTCGTACAGGATCGAAGCGGTCTAAGCGGTCTAAGCGGTCTAAGCGGTCTAAGCGGTCGAAGCCGTCGAAGGGGCCGCTGCGGGGCGGTAGTTCATGCGGGGCGAGAGGTCCGTGGTGGGCGAGAGGTCACGCGGTGAGTCGGCTCACGCGGCCGGCGAATGCGTCGCCGTCGCGGCCGTCGCCTCTGCCCACTCCGCCACGAGGCGTTCGTACACCTTGTGCTGTTCTGGGCGCAGATACCCGCCCGTGCGCAGCCAGAGCGCGCGTATCTCCTCGTTCACCTCGGCCGCTGAGCGCGGCCGGTCGGGGGTGCCGGGAGTCGTGGTCATACGGTGAAGCGTACGTAGGAAGATGTGAAGACGGCGTGAGTTCTGGTCGAATGTGATCGGTATCGCTATTTGACCCGCATGAATCAGCCAAGTTGGGCAAGAAGAAGGGGCCCGCGAGTTCAATCGCGAGCCCCTTCAGGGTAGTTCGGGCCGAACGGTCCGACCGATTACGGCCGGTTGCGACCGATTACGACTGCTTCGGCTCCTCCAGGCGCGGGAACAGCACCGCGCCCTTCGTCACCGTCGCGCCCACCGGCAGCTGCCCCCACGTACCCGCGTCCTGGACCTTCTGCTCGGCGAGCGCGCCAAGCGAGGCCTCAGCGCCGAGCGAGTCCCACAGCTTCTGCGAGGTGTCCGGCATGATCGAGTTCAGCAGGACGGCCACCGCGCGCAGCGACTCGGCCGCCGTGTAGAGGATCGTCGCCAGGCGGGCCTGGCCCTCCGGGGACTCGTCCTTGGCCACCTTCCACGGCTCCTGCTCCGTGATGTAGCCGTTGACCTGCTTGACGAAGGCGAAGACCGCCAGGATGCCGGCCTGGAAGTCCAGCTCCTCGCCGATCTTCAGGTCGGCCGCCGCGACCGCCTTGGCCAGACCTTCCCGGACCGCCTGCTCCGCCGCACCGGACGCCGTCGCCTCGGGGAGCGCGCCGCCGAAGTACTTGCCGACCATGGCCGCCAGGCGCGAGGCGAGGTTTCCGTAGTCGTTCGCCAGCTCGCTCGTGTAGCGGGCGGTGAAGTCCTCCCACGAGAACGAGCCGTCCTGGCCGAACGCGATGGCACGCAGGAAGTACCAGCGGTACGCGTCGACGCCGAAGTGAGACGTGAGGTCCTGCGGCTTGATGCCCGTCAGGTTCGACTTCGACATCTTCTCGCCGCCGACCATCAGCCAGCCGTTGGCCGCGATGCGGCCCGGCAGCGGCAGACCCTGCGCCATCAGCATCGCGGGCCAGATGACCGCGTGGAAGCGGAGGATGTCCTTGCCGACGAGGTGGACGTCGGCGGGGAAGGTTGACTTGAACTTTTCCTCGTCCGCGCCGTAGCCGACGGCCGTGGCGTAGTTCAGGAGCGCGTCGATCCAGACGTAGATGACGTGCTTGTCGTCCCACGGGACCTTGACGCCCCAGTCGAACGTCGAGCGGGAGATCGACAGGTCCTGAAGGCCCTGCTTGACGAAGTTCACGACCTCGTTGCGCGCCGACTCGGGCTGGATGAAGTCCGGGTTCGCCGCGTAGTGCTCGAGGAGCTTGGGGCCGTACTCGCTCAGCTTGAAGAAGTAGTTCTCCTCCTTGAGGAGCTCCACCGGCTTCTTGTGGATCGGGCAGAGCTTCTGGCCCTCGAACTCGCCGCCGGCCTCGCCGTCGATCAGGTCGCCGGGGAGCTTGTACTCCTCGCAGCCCACGCAGTACGGGCCCTCGTAGCCGCCCTTGTAGATCTCGCCCTTCTCGTAGAGATCCTGGACGAACTCCTGGACGCGGTCCGTGTGGCGCTTCTCCGTCGTACGGATGAAGTCGTCGTTCGCGATGTTCAGGTGCTCCCAGAGAGGCCGCCAGGCCTCGTCCACGAGCTTGTCGCACCACGCCTGGGGCGTGACGTTGTTCGCCTCGGCAGTGCGCATGATCTTCTGACCGTGCTCGTCCGTGCCGGTGAGGTACCACACCTTCTCGCCGCGCTGACGGTGCCAGCGCGTGAGCACGTCCCCTGCAACGGTCGTGTAGGCGTGGCCCAGGTGAGGAGCGTCGTTGACGTAGTAAATGGGGGTCGATACGTAGAACGCCTTTGCGCCTTCGCTCGTCCCCTGCTTCTCGGATCCAGTGGCCGCCATGGTCGAAATCCTAACGGCCCCGGAGCGGGCGATTCACCTTGATTCCAGGGGGTGGACCCTCGCCCACCCCCTGGACCGTCCGTGTGGCTTACGGGCGCCAGGCCGCCAGCAGGCCCTCGTACAGCTCCGCGTCCGTGAGCTCGCGGGGGGTGGGGCCCGCGTGGAAGAAGGCGGCGTTATCCGCCTTCAGCTTGCGGAGGTAGTCGAAGCCCTTCGCCTCGTGCTCGCCGAACGCGACGAACTGGAAGAAGAGGGGGTGCTTGGCCGCGTCCGCGAGGGCCTGGTTGGCGGGGCCCTTCGCGTCCGGGGGGCCGTCCGTCTGGAACACGACGAGGGCGGGGCTCCCCTTGTGCTCCGACTTCTCGTAGTGGGCTACGACCTCTTCGATCGCGCGGTGGTAGCTGGTGCGGCCCATGCGGCCCGCTGCCGCGTGCAGCTCGTCGATACGGCCCTCGTGCTCGGGGAGGGTGAGGGTGCCGGTGCCGTCGATCTCCGTCGAGAAGAAGACGACGTGGACGGAGGGGGCGTCGGGGTCCGGGGCGGTGTGCGCCGCCAGGGCGAGGACCTGTTCGCCCAGGCTCTGGGCGGAGCCGTCCTTGTAGTACGGGCGCATGGATCCGGAGCGGTCTAGTACGAGGTAGACCGGGGCGTGGACCCCGGTGAGGTCCCTCTTCTCCAGGGCTGCGCCGGCTGCCTTGTACGCGGCGGCGAGGGCTGGCTGCGCCAGAGCTTCGGCCGCTTCATCCGCCCCCGGCGCTTCGGGCTCCGCCGGGGTCACGGATGCCTCCGCTGCTTCATCGGCACCCGGCGCGTCCGGCTCCGCCGAGGTCACGGGTACCTCCGCCGCTTCATCCGCACCCGGCGTCAAGGGCTGTGCCCACCCGTCCCGCCCAGCGGGACGATTGCCCACAGCGGCGGCGGACACGTCTTCCGCCTCGGCTTCGGGTGACGCCGCAGCGGCGGGCGGCTCGGCGACCGGCTCGGTGTCGGCGGCGGTCACAGCGGCGGATGACTCGTCGATGGGCTCTGTGTCGGCGGCGGTCACAGCGGTGGGCGACTCGGCCGGCTCGGCTTCGGGTGACGCCGCAGCGGCGGGCGACTCGGTGTCGAGGGCCGTGGGCTCGTTGAGCGGCTCGGTCGCAGCGGTGGGGGGTTCCTCCGCCGGGGCAGGCTCTGTGGGGGCATCTTGTTGTGGGCATTCGTCCCGCAGGGCGGGACGGGTGGGCACAACTGACGGGGCTGAGTCAGCGGCGTCGGCGACAACCGGCTCGGGCTTCGGGGCGGCAGGCTCCGGGGTCGGGTCAGCGGCGTCGGCCACGACCGGCTCGGGCTTCGGGGTGACAGGCTCCGGGGTTGTGTCCTCGGCCTCCGGAGTCGGCTCCGGGGGCGTGGTCTCGGCCTCGGGGGCCGTGGGCTCCGGAGTTGGCTCCGGCGAAGGTGCCGGTACCGTCACGCGGTCCCGGTCGAACGCCGCGGCGACAAGATCGTCCACCGCCGCAGGCGAAGGCTCGGACGACGGCGCCGGAACCGTCGCCTTCGGCTCAGCCGCCGGAGGCACCCGCTCGGACGAGGGCGCCGGCACCGTCGCAGAGTCGGCAGCGGCAGCAGAGGCAGCAGCCTCCGGGGCATCCGGGGTCTCCGGGGCCTCCGGAGCCTCTGCTTCAGGCTCCGGAGCCTGGTTCCCCTTGCGTGAAGACAGTCCGAACGCGTTCCGCAGGACACTCAGAATGCCCATGGGTGCACCCCTTCGCGTGAGTTGATTCCCGATAACCCCTGGCCAGGGCGGACACGTAAGGTTAGCCGTCGCAATACGTGATCTTCGGCAGGGTCGCCCCACCGCCCCTCCACCATCACCCTTACCGAGCACACGCACCCCAACTGCCCTATGTGCGCTCCCGGTTCACCTCCCGTTCACTCTCAGGCCGTCGCCCTGCCGACCTCCGCGCCTAACGTCTCGGCGGAAACAAGCCACGCCCAGACACACGTCCACACAACGGAGGAACCGTGCGCAAACTGCTGCCGATCATCACCTCGCACCAGGGGAGCGGCGGCCGTTCCGCCATGACCTGCCGGTTCCGTTGTGGTGATGCCTGCTTCCACGAGGTGCCCAACACCAGCGACAACGAGTACGTCGGCGACGTCATAGCCGGCGCCCTCAGCCGCCGCTCGATGATGCGCGCCGCCGCGGTCGTGACCGTGGCGACCGCCGCCGGCGGCGCCGTCGTCGCAGGTCCCGCAGCCCCGGAGGCGGAAGCCGCCGCCGCGGCCCAGAAACCCTCGTCGCAAAAGAGCAAAAAGGGGGCGCGCGGTCTCCGTTTCACGCCCGTCGCGCCCAACACCACCGACTCCGTCACCATCCCGGACGGCTACGCCCAGAACGTCGTCATCCGCTGGGGCGAGCCCATCCTCCGCGGCGCCCCCGCCTTCGACGCGGACAAGCAGACCGCGAAGGCGCAGGCCGGACAGTTCGGGTACAACAACGACTTCCTGAGCCTCCTGCCGCTGCACCGCGAGCGCGGGCGGCAGGTCCTCGTGGCCAATCACGAGTACACCGACGAGATCCTGATGTTCAAGGGATACGACGCCGCGAACCCCACCCGCGAGCAGGTCGAGATCGCCTGGGCCGCGCACGGCCTCTCCGTCGTGGTCGTCGAGGAGGAGCGCAGGAGCGGCAAGCTGAACGCCGTCAGCCGCCACCAGCTCAACCGCCGCCTCACCGCCACCAGCGAGTTCCGGCTCACCGGTCCCGCCGCGGGCAGCGAGTACGTCCGTACGAAGGCCGACCCGCGCGGCACCACCGTCCTCGGCACCCTCAACAACTGCGCGGGCGGCACCACCCCGTGGGGCACGACCCTGCACGGCGAGGAGAACTTCAACCAGTACTTCGCCAACGCGGAGAAGGTCACCGAGCCCACCGCCGCCGCGCGCCTCAAGCGCTACGGCGTCATCGGCGCCGCGTCCGAGCGCAAGTGGGAGCGGTTCGACGACCGCTTCGACCTGGTCAAGGAGCCCAACGAGGCCAACCGCTTCGGCTGGGTCGTCGAACTCGACCCGTACGACCCCGAATCGACCCCGCGCAAGCGCACCGCGCTCGGCCGCTTCAAGCACGAGGCCGCGCAGCCGCGCCTGACGCACGACGGCCGCCCCGTGGTCTACATGGGCGACGACGAGAAGTTCGACTACTTCTACAAGTTCGTCAGCAGCAAGCGCGTCGCCAAGGGCACGTCCCGCGCCGCGCACGAGCACAACCTCACGCTGCTCGACGAGGGCACCCTGTACGTCGCCAAGCTGACCGGCGACTCCCCGGCCGCCGACATCGACGGCACCGGCAAGCTGCCCGCCGACGGCGAGTTCGACGGCAGCGGCGTCTGGATCCCGCTCGCCACCGCGGGCCCCAAGGGCCACGCCGTCTCGCACGTGGAGGGCATGAGCGCCGAAGAGGTGTACGTCTTCACGCGCCAGGCCGGTGACAAGGTCGGCGCCACGAAGATGGACCGACCCGAGGACATCGAGCCGTCGCCGCACACCGGCAAGGTCTATGTCGCGCTCACGAACAACTCCGACCGCGGCAAGGCGGGCAAGGCCGGTGCCGACGAGGCCAACCCGCGCAACCTCAACAAGCACGGGCAGATCCTGGAGCTGACCGAGCGCCGCAACCGGCCCGAGTCGACCACCTTCGCCTGGTCGCTCTTCCTCGTCGCGGGCGACCCCGAGGACCCGGCCACGTACTTCGCGGGCTTCCCGAAGGACAAGGTCAGCCCGATCTCCTGCCCGGACAACGTCGCCTTCGACCCGCACGGCAACCTGTGGATCTCGACGGACGGCAACCAACTCGGCTCGCACGACGGCCTGTTCGGTGTCGCGACCAAGGGCGACCGGCGCGGTGAGCTCAAGCAGTTCCTGACCATGCCGAAGGGCGCGGAGACCTGTGGCCCGCTGGTCCAGGACCGCCGCGTGATCGTCTCCGTGCAGCACCCGGGCGAGATCGACGGCGCGTCCGTCGAGAAGCCCGCGAGCGCGTGGCCCGACGGGCCCGGGAAGATCGTCCGGCCGTCGGTCGTGTCCGTCTGGCGCAAGGACGGCTGCGACATCGGCGTCTGAGGAGCAGGAGTGCGGGAAGCGCGTCCGTAGTACGCGCGTACCCGCGTCTGGGGCACCCCCTCTCCAAAGGGGGTGCCCCATCGTCGTACCGCCGCTCCCGCGCGGTCAGTTGTTCTGCTTGCGGCGGTACACCGCGAAGCCGAGGCCCGCCGCGCCGAGCGCCGCCATGCCGCCGCCCGCCGCCACCAGCGGGGTGCTCTCGCCGACCGGGGACACGCCCTCGGCACCGGCCTTGACGCCCCCCTTCGGGACAACCTGGGACGTGCCGTTCCGCGGCTTCTGGCTGTTGCCGGACTTGCCCTCGGTCCAGCCCTTCATGGTGCCGTCGGGGTTGAGCACGAAGTGCGCTCCGTTGTGTTGGCCGTACGCGGGCTTGCTGCCGGACTGCTTGAGGGTGTCCCAGACGATCTTCTTGCCGGTGTCGGGGGCCTTGGCGATCATGTCGGCCTCGTAGCCGCCCTTGACCTTGTAGACCTTCGCGTCGAAGCCGCTGCCGCCGAGGTTCGCGTACTGGTGGACCAGCGTGCGCTTGTGGTCGGGCGTCGGCTTGGGCTGCGGCTTCGGCGGGGTCGGCTTGCCGCCCGTCCTGGTGATGGTGCCGTCGGGCGTCAGGGTGAAGGTGCTGCCGTCGATGGTGGTGCTCGCGGGCTTCTCGTACGCGGTGAGTGAGCCCTTGGCGGTGCCGTCGAGGGAGAGGGACGCCTTGGCGGTGCGGGCGGACACGTTCACGTCGACCTTCGCGGACCAGCCCTTGCCGAGGTCGGTGGTGCCCTTCGACTCCCAGCTGCCGGGCTTCGGCGTCTCCGTGTCGGTGTTCGTGTCGTCCGTGTGATCCGTGCCGTTCGTGTCGTCCGTGGCCTTGGACTTGTCCTGGCCGGTCTCGTCCACCTGGCCCTGCGGGTTCGACGGGTTCGACGGGTTCGACGGGTTCGGCGGGGTGTCGGCGGCGAAAGCCGCTGTCGTGGGGACGGCGAGAGCGGCGATCGCTCCGGTGGCGATGGCGGCGGTGCGGAAGGTACGGCGGGTGGCGCGCATAGCGGATCCCTCGTGACTTGTCGTTCGAACTGTCCGTCTTTGTGCCTCTTTGCGGCGGCGACAGACATGAAGCTACGGGCGCTGTGTGTGCGTCATCCGTAGAGAACGTAACAATCGGCCGCATACGGTGACGCGGAACCGTAAAACGGGCAAAAGTGCAGGTCAGGCCGGGTGGGGACGAAGGTCATCAGTTGGTGGGGACCTAGGTCACGCCGCCGTCGCCCGCCCAGCGAGCCACTCCCCGTAGGTCGGCGCCTGCCGCGCCGCCTCCCAGTACGAGGCCTCCAGGTCCTCGTACACCGCGTCGAGCTCCCCCTCCGTACGGGCCGCCACGAGCAGCCGCACGCCGAGCGGGTCGCCGTGCAGCGGCCGGACCGCCATGTCGGGTCTCGCGCGCGAGGTCGGCTGGCAGACGGTGACGACCTCGCCGGTGGCGACGAGGGAGGACGCGGTGAGGTAATCGCCGTGCAGGACACGGGGGTTGAGCCCGGCCGCGCGAAGCACCCGGAGCAGCCCGTCCCACTCGCCGTCCACCGTCGGGTCGACCATCCACCGGTCGGCGGCGAGGTCGGTGAGGTGGACGACGGCCTTCGCCGCCGCCGGGTGATCGGCGGCGAGGAAGACGAACTGCGGCTCACGCTCGACCAGTACGCGCCGCCGCAGCCCCTCGGGGAACCGCAGCGGACTCCCCTCCACCTCGTGCACGAAGGCCACGTCGAGCTGACCGCCCGCGACCATGCGGAGCAGCGCGTTCGCGGAGACGTCCATCTGGAGCGAGGTCTCGGTGGCGGGCAGGCGAAGCCGCAGCCGCCGCAGCCAGCCCGGTATGGCACGGCTCGCCGTGGAGCCGATGCGCAGCTGCGGGCCCTCGGACGCGCGGGCGGCGGCCGCCTTGGTCTCGTTGACCAGTGCCCGCATCTCGCTGACGAGGGGCCGGGCGCGGCTGAGGACGACCCTGCCCAGCGGGGTCGGACGGCAGCCGGTGCGCTCGCGGGCGAAGAGCTGGCCGCCGATCTCCAGCTCGATGCGGCGCAGCTGGGTCGTCAACGAGGGCTGGCTCATGCCGAGTTGGCGTGCCGCCTTGTGCAGACTGCCGGTGTCGGCGATGGCGCACAGCGCACGGAGGTGCCTCACCTCGAGCTCCATGGCTGTGAGCGTAGAGCGGCGGGCGGCGGCGCACCAGACTCACAAACCCCACGGGAACCACCTGAGTTGGGCGGAGGGGCAGCCGCCCGGAAGGTTGGCGAAGGGCGGGCGATAGCTCGGTGCTATCGCCACTTGCCATCATCCCCAGACGCCCCTGGCTCCCCGACACTCCCGGTACCGAACCGTTCACCTTTCACCGAACGAGTAGGGAGCCCCCCACACATGAACAAGCGATACCTGTCAGCCGCGGCCGTCTTCGGCCTCGCTGCCGCCGGTCTCGGCACGACATCCGCGACGGCCGCGACCCCCACCGCGCCGTCCGTCAACTCCGCGTACGCCAACTACGCGGGCTCCGGCGAGGAAGCCGCGGCCAACAAGGCGTTCTTCGAGGCCGTCCTGAAGTCGGTCGCCGAGAAGCGTGCCGCCAACCCCGGCGCGAAGCAGGTCACCGTGGTGTACGACGCCTCCGGTGCGCCCAAGTTCGCGCAGCAGATAGCCAGCAGTACCTCCATCTGGAACAGCGCGGTGTCCAATGTGAAGCTCCAGGAGGGGAGTGGCGGTGCGAGCTTCGAGTACCGCGAGGGGAACGACCCGCGTGGTTCGTACGCGAGCACGGACGGCCACGGCAACGGGTACATCTTCCTGGACTACGCGCAGAACCAGCAGTACGACTCGACCCGTGTGACCGCGCACGAGACGGGTCACGTCCTCGGCCTCCCGGACCACTACGAAGGCCCGTGCAGTGAGTTGATGTCCGGAGGCGGACCGGGCACGTCGTGCACCAACGCGCAGCCGGACGCGAACGAGCGGGCCAAGGTGGACCAGTTGTGGGCCAACGGTCTCGCGAAGGCGCTGGACAAGCTGGACAGACTGGAGAAGGTCGGCTGAGCCGGTTCTTCGGTTGATCCGGTTCTTCGGCTGAACCGGCCCCGCTTCACCCACTGTGCCCATCAGCGCGCTCGACGCTGATGGGCACAGTGGTGTTCAGGGGAGGGAGGAGCCAAGGGCCGGTCACTCGCTCGTGTAGTAGCGGTAGAACGCCACGGCGAACACGCCCGCCGCGATGCCGAGCGCCATGCACGTGGAGCGCAGGACGCTCGGTCCTGGCATGCCCTGGCTGTAGAGGAAGCCGACCGCGATCCCGGCGAAGCTCGCCCACGCCGTCGCGCGCAGCTCGCGCGGCAGCCGGGGCGCCGCCCTGTGCACGCCCATGAAGAGCACGGCGAAGACGACGCCGGAGACGATGCCGAGCCAGGCGTTGCCGTCGGGGATCGAGCCGCCTTCGCGCTGGGCGACCACAGTGCCGAAGAGGAGGCCGAGAACCACGGCTGCCGCTCCGGCCCTGCTCGTGGCGGAGCCGCCGAACACATGGGGTGCTGATGATGTGGGTGCCATCTGAGCCATGACGGTTCCTCCAGACGGGGTCGCCCTCCCGGGCCGACGCTCCTCACGCCCGCCCTCTCTCCAGGGCACACCCGCCCGCGCCGCCCGGCAACTCGGCGGCTTCAGTGGTGGCGGTTGTAGCCGCCCTGACAGGTGTCCCAGCACGGCTTGTACTGCTGGCACGGGTCCGCGGTGGCGCAGCTCGGCACGTGCTGGCCGCCGACGTCGACGTACGCGGCGCTGGCCCAGCCCTGCACCCCGCCGAGCCAGTACCAGGACGTGTCGCCCCAGACGCTCGTCCCCTGCGTCACGCACTCGACGCGGTCCTGGCTCTGCGCCGGGAGCTTCGCGACGATCGAGGCGCTGGTGGACGGCATGTCCCGGATCTTCAGGTCGACGGGGGCGACGATCGTCCCCCAGACCACATTGCTGTTGTGCTGGGGTGGCGCGGCGGCGGATGCTGGAGCAGCACCTCCGAGGGACAGCGCACCCGCGGTCAGGAGCGCGGCGGCGAGAGTTCCCAGGGCGGCCGGAGTGGTTCTCAGGGCCGGAGTGGTCCGCATGATCGACCTCCTCTATCCCCCCTTTCCCCTGTTTCCCCCCGTTTCCCCCCGTTCCCCCTCCACCCCATCCACCCCTTTTCCTCCCCCTCCAGCAAACACCCGTTCGGGCTAGTGCTCCACCGGACGATGAGTTTGAGCCGCGAGGACGGTCTGCCCTCGTAACGAACGACCACTGACGTGGAGAGGGCGTACGACATGAACAGCGTGGCCATCGAGACCGCGGGCCTGGTGAAGACCTTCGGCGACAACCGCGCCGTCGACGGCGTGGACCTCACCATCCCGTCCGGCACGGTGTACGGCCTGCTCGGCCCGAACGGCGCGGGCAAGACCACCACCGTGAAGATGCTCGCCACCCTGCTGCGCCCGGACGGCGGCGACGCCCACGTCTTCGGCCACGACGTCGTGCGGGAAGCCGACGCCGTACGCAGCAGGGTCAGCCTCACCGGGCAGTACGCGTCGGTCGACGAGGACCTGACGGGCACCGAGAACCTGGTGCTCCTCGGCCGCCTCACCGGCCACGGCAAGAAAGCCGCGTACAGCAGGGCCGGACAGCTCCTGGAGGCCTTCGGCCTGAGCGACGCGGCCACCCGCCAGGTGAAGAACTACTCCGGCGGCATGCGGCGCCGCATCGACATCGCGGCATCCATCCTCAACACCCCCGACCTGCTCTTTCTCGACGAGCCGACGACGGGCCTCGACCCGCGCAGCCGCAACCAGGTCTGGGACATCGTCCGCGCGGTCGTCGCGCACGGCACGACCGTCCTGCTGACCACGCAGTATCTGGACGAGGCCGACCACCTCGCGTCCCGCATCGCCGTCATCGACGACGGCAAGGTCATCGCCGAGGGCACCAAGGGCGAACTGAAGGCGTCGGTCGGCGCGGGCTCGGTGCACGTACGGCTCCGGGACGCGGGCCAGCGGGAGGACGCCGCGAAGGCGCTGCGGATCGCGCTCGACGCGGAGGTCCAGCTCGAGCCCGACCCGGTCGCCCTCACCGCCCGCGTCGGCAACGGCGAGCGCAACGGCACGGGCGCCGCCGAGAAGGCGTCCCGTGCCCTGGCCGAACTGGCCCGCGCGGGGATCACCGTCGACAACTTCTCCCTCGGCCAGCCCAGCCTGGACGAGGTGTTCCTTGCCCTGACAGGCACCCCCCATCACGCGACGGACACGGCGGAGAAAGAGGCAAAGGCATGAGCACCGCGACCACCACATCCGAGGCCCAGGACCTGGCGCCCGTCAGCACCGAGTCCCTCGCCGAACTGCTCATCGCCGGTGACCGGCCCCCGCGCCCCAGCGCGCTCTCCGCGTCCCTCACGTTCGGCTGGCGGGCCATGCTCAAGATCAAGCATGTGCCGGAGCAGCTCTTCGACGTGACGGCGTTCCCGATCATGATGGTGCTGATGTACACGTACCTCTTCGGGGGCGCGCTCGCCGGATCGCCGAGCGAGTACATCCAGTACCTGCTGCCCGGCATCCTCGTGATGTCCGTCGTCATGATCACGATGTACACGGGCGTCTCGGTGAACATCGACATCACGAAGGGCGTCTTCGACCGCTTCCGCACGCTGCCGATCTGGCGCCCCGCGGTGATGGTCGGATACCTCCTCGGCGACGCCCTGCGGTACGCCATCGCGTCCCTGGTCATGCTGGCCGTCGGCATGATCATCGGCTTCCGCCCGGACGGCGGCGTCCTCGGCGTACTGGCCGGAGTGCTTCTCCTCCTCGTCTTCTCCTTCGCCTTCTCGTGGGTGTGGACGATGTTCGGCCTCCTGCTGCGCACCGAGAAGTCGGTGATGGGCGTCAGCATGATGGTGCTCTTCCCGCTGACGTTCCTCAGCGACATCTTCGTGAAGCCCGAGACGATGCCGGGCTGGCTGCAGGCCTTCGTGAACAACAACCCGGTCACCCATGTCTCCTCCGCGGTCCGCGATCTGATGGCGGGTACGTCACCGGGCTCGTCGCTGGTCTGGGCGCTGGGCTGGGCGGCGCTGATCGTCGCGGTCTTCGGCCCGGTGACGATGCGTCTCTACAACCGCAAGTAACCGCAAGGAGGAGTTCTTGCCCCGTATGCACTCGTCCCGGTCGCGCCCCGCGTGACCGGGACTTCTCCTTGGGGACGTGTTCAGACGCACGCTGTCCGCGGTCCTCCTCGTCCTCGCCGTCCTCCTCGTGCCGCTCGGGGCGCTCTCCACCTGGGCGAAGTACGAGATCGAGGACGCCGACGCGTACGTCGCCACGATGGCTCCGCTCGCCTCCGACCCCGATGTGCGGGACGCGGTGGCCGGCGCGGTCACCGACTCGGTGATGAAGGAGATCGACGTGGGCCCGCTGCAGGGCACCGTCGAGTCCTTCGTACGGGACGCGGTGTTGTCCTTCAGTGAGACGAAGGCGTTCAAGACGGCCTGGAACGCGGCGAACCGCGCGGCGCACGACGCGGTGCAGGACGCGCTGAGCGGCCGGTCCGACGGCGGCGCGGTGACCATCGACCTCGCGCCGATCACCGAGCAGGTCAAGCGGCAACTGGCTGATGACGACGTGCCGTTCGCGGACAGCATCCCGGTCAGGCACACCGAGGTGACGCTCATGGAGTCGTCGGACCTGGGCCCCTTCGGGAAGGGATTTCACATGCTCCAGGTGGCGGGCCTCTGGCTCCCGGCCGCGGCGGTCCTCCTCGCCGTGGCCGGAATCCTCCTCGCGGTGCACCGCCGCCGCGCGATCATCCGCACGGCGCTCGGCGCGGCCTTCGCGGGGGCGTTCCTTGGAGCAGCGGTCATCGTGGGCCGGGGGCTCACCATGGACGACCTGCCGAAAGACGTCTCCCAACCCGCGGCGGAGGCGGTGTACGACGCGTTGACGTTCTCGCTGAGTGTGGCGGGGTGGGTGATTCTCGGGGTGGGGCTGGGGGTTGCGCTTGCCGCGTGGCTGCTTCGGCGCCGTGGATCACCGGCTCCGCCGAGTTCGTCCTCAATCGCCGGACGGGCTGAATGATCTTCGGCCGGGCTGGAATTTTCACCCGTCCGGCGATTGAGGACATCTTGTACGGGGGTTTCGGGAAAGGGCGGGGTGGGGGAAATGCAACCCTCCCGCACCCCCCGCCGTCTCTAGGGGAAGATTCGCGCAGGACCCCAGACGGAGAGGCCGGCCTTGGACAGCGCAACGGCAGCGAGGACGGCGCCCCAGGAGGACTGGCCCGAGCCGCAGGCGAAGAGGCGACCCCGCCAACGCCCCTCCGCCTGGCTCGCGGCCCCCCTGCTGGCAGGCGTGACCACCATTCTCGGCTTCCGGATCGCCGACTCCGACGGCTTCACCCCCGTACCGCAGCTCCTCGCGTTCCTGCCCCTCCTCCTCGCCCCTGCGATAGCCGCCCTGCTGCTCGCGGCGCTCGCCCGCTGGCGCGTCGGCCTCGTCTGGGGAGTCGTGGTGCTCGGCGGCGTCGCCTGGTTCCTGGAGCCGTACGGCAAGACGGACGACCCGGAAGGCCCCGCGGTCGCCGACATCCGCGTCATGGCGTCGAACGTCGAGTTCGGCCGGGGCACGCAGGGCCTGATCAAGGCGGTCCGGAAGGAGAAGCCCGACCTCCTCTTCGTCCCGGAGTGCGACTACACCTGCTCCGACACCCTGCGCGACGAACTGCCCCGCTCCGACTACCCCTACCGCACCGCGAGCGAGGCAGGCGGCGCCGAAGGGTCGGTGATCGTCAGCAAACTGCCGCTGAAGAAGGCGAGCGGCGTCGCGGGCACGCTGGGCATGCCCGGCGCCGTGGCCGAGCTGAAGGGCGGCCACCAGATCCGCGTCCAGCTCGCCCACCCCATGCCGCCGCTGCCCAAGCAACTCGGCACCTGGCGCTCCGAACTCGCCGAACTCCGCGACTACGCAGCCGAGGGCAAGGGCGAGGACCGGTCCACCATCATCGCGGGCGACTTCAACGCCTCCCAGGACCACGCGGCCTTCCGCGACATCCTGGACACCGGCGGCGTGCGCGACGCCGCCGCCCTCTCCGGCTCGGCCCGCACCACCAGTTGGCCCGCCGACCTCATGTCACCGCTCGGCACGCAGATCGACCACGTCCTGGCCACCCCGGACTTCTCGGCCCGGGGCGCCCACTTCCTGGACATCGGCGACACGGACCACCGGGCCCTGGTGGTGGACCTGACGCTGCACAGGCCGAAGCGGTAAAACGCAGGTCAGGCAGGGATGAGCGCAGCAAGGGCGGCAATAATGACCGCATGCCCCGCCGCGATTCACCCGCACCACCGGGCCCTCTGAGCGCTCTCGCCCCACCTCCCTGGCTGGTCAGGACGCTCAAACCGCAGACGGCGCCGATCCCGTGGGCAGCGGTGGCGCGCGCCTCCGTCGCCATGGCGCTGCCCCTCCTCGTCGGCCTCGCGGCGGGACAGCCCGCGTACGGCGCGCTCGCCTCCATGGGCGCCCTCTCCGGAGTCATCGGCGACACGGCCGACGCGTACCGCATGCGGATCTTCAACATCGCGGTCCCGCAGCTGTTCGGCGCGCTCGGCGTCACCATCGGCTCGCTCGTCTTCGGGCACGGCTGGGTCGCGGTCGGCGTGGTCACCCTCGTGGCGCTCGTCTCCGGGATGATGTCGACGATCGGCGCCGTGGCATCCGTCGCAGGCCTGCTCCTGCTGCTCAACTCCGTGGTGGGGGCGGGCCTCCCGATGCCCGGGGAGTGGTGGCTCGCCCCCGTCCTGATGACCAGCGGCGGCCTCCTAGTCCTCACCCTCGCCCTGCTCGCCTGGCCGCTGCGGTCGGGCATCCCGGAGCGGGCCGCCGTCGCGGCGACCTACCGCAGCGTGGCCGCGCTCCTCGAAGCGGCGGGCACGGAGAGGTACGACGAGGCGCGCGCGGCCGTCACCACCTCCCTGAACCAGTCGTACGACCTCGTCCTCTCCCGCCGCACCCGCGCGCACGGCCGCAACCCCGATCTGGTGCGTCTGATCGCCCAGTTGAACGCGATCACGCCGGTCGTCGAGGCCGCGCCCGCCGCGCACCAGTGCGGGGTTCCGATGCCGCCGGAGTTCCCCGCGGAGGTGCGGCGCCTCGCGGAAGCGGTGGCCTCGCCGAGGGACGCGCAGATCCCGGCCCCCGAGCTGCCCGAGCCGCTGGAACCCTCCGCCGACGCCGTCGACCATGCCCTGCGGCACGTCGCCGAGCTCCTCAACGACGTCGACCCGCACGGCGTCGTGCACATCAAGGACGACGCCGACCGCCTGGGCCGCCCCGCGGCCCTGCGCGTACGGGCCCGCCGAGCGGCCCGCAACGTCATGCTGTCCAGCGCCTCTTGGCGCTACGGCCTGCGGCTCGCCCTGTGCATCGGCATCGCGCAGTCCCTGGTGTCACTGATCGAGGTGCCTCGCTCGTACTGGGTGGCGCTCACCGTCACGTTCGTCCTCAAGCCGGACTTCGGCTCGGTCTTCTCGCGGGCGGTGCTGCGGGCGCTCGGCACGGCGGCGGGTCTCGTGGTGGCTGCGGCGGTCCTGTCGCAGGTGCCGCGGGGCTGGTGGGACGTACCGGTGATGCTTGTCCTCGCGGCCCTGATCCCGGCGTTCACGCCGCGAGGCTACGGCTACCAGACGGCAGCGATCACCCCGGTGATCCTGCTCCTGTCGGACGTCCTGAACCACCAGGGCTTCGGCCTCGTCGTGCCGCGCCTGGTCGACAGCCTGATCGGCTGCGCGATCTCGCTGGTGGCGGGGTACTTGCTGTGGCCGGAGAGCTGGCACACCCGGATCGGTGACCGCCTCGCGGACGCGGTCGCCGCTACGGCGACGTACGTCGAGAGCGCGTTCGGCACGGCTGTGGACGCGGCCGAGCGGGCGCGGATGCGGCGCGGCCTGTACCGGGACCTCTCCGTCATCCGGACGGAGTTCCAGCGCGCGCTGACGGAACCGCCCCCGATGGGGGCGCGGGCCGCGGCGTGGTGGCCGCTGGTGATCGCCGTCGAGCGCATCGTGGACGCGACGACCGCTGCGGCGGTGCGGATTCGCCATGGGGCGGGGGAGCCGACGCTGACGGAGGTGGGGGAGGTGGCCCGCCAGCTCCGGGAGCTGGCGGAGGGCCTCCGCGGCTCCGAAACCCTGGAGAAGGTCCCGACCTCGTTCACGGGCCCCCAGGAGAGCGTCCTGGAACCACTCCGCCAGGAGGTGGTCGCCGCGCGCGCGATTGCCTCGCCATCGCGGGGGTGAAGGGCGGTCCCTGCGGGGCTTTCCCCAATCCCACCCCTTCCCGAAACCATGGGGCTCCGCCCCCTGGACCCCCGACAAGATGGCCTCAAACGCCGGCCGGGCTGAACTATCAGCCCGTCCGGCGTTTGAGGACGAACTCGGCGAAGCCGGTGATGAGGGCAACCAAGGCCCCCGCGCCAGAGCGGGTTTTCGGGAAGGGGCGGGGTTGGGGACTAGATCGCTTCGAGGTCAACCGCGCGGGCCATCGCCCGATACCCCGCATCGTTAGGGTGCAGGTGATCCCCACTGTCGTACTCGGGAGCGAGACGCTCACCATCCGCCGGGTCCGCAAGAGCCCGGTCAAAGTCCACGTACGAGTCGTACTCCCCCGAAGTCCGCACCCACGCATTAAACGCATCGCTAACCTCCGCAGCCCGCACCCCGTAGTGATCCGAACCCCCCAGCGGCAGCAACGTAGCCCCCACCACCTTGACCCCCTTCGCCTTCGCGGCCCGGATCAACTTCCGGTGCCCCGCGATGAGTTCATCGGCGCTCACCTTCGGAGCGGGCTTGTACGTAGGCGTATCGCTCTCACTGAACCCGATGTCGTTCAGGCCCTCCAGAACGACCACGGTCCCCACCCCCGGCAGGTCAAGCGCGTCCCGCCCGAAGCGCGCCGTACCCCGCTCCCCGTACCAGGCCGAGTCGTTGAGGACGAGATTGCCGCCGATACCGGCGTTCAGCACCGCCCGAGGCGTCCCCGCCTTGGCGAGCCGCTCGGCGAGTGCGTCGGACCACCGGCGGTTGAGGTCGGTGGAGGAGGCGAAGCCGTCGGTGATGGAGTCGCCGAAGACGACGACGCCCTTGCCGGTGCGCGGCTTCTTGCCGGTGACGTCGACCCCCGACAGGAAGTACCAGGACTCCGAGGACTCGTCGAACGCCCCAGCCCCCGTGTCCCCGACATGCTCCCCGTCCGCCCGGTAACTCGTCGCGAACGACTGCGCGTGGAACGTCGCGGGCCCCGTCGTCCGGGCGAGGTGCAAGGTGACGGTGACCGACTCGAAGGGCTTCAGGGCCAAGCCAGCCTCATCACTCGAAAGCTGCCCGTGCGCCGGGATCTCCACCGACCGCCTCCCCTCGAACGTGAGCCTCCGCACCGAGCCCTCCTCGACCGCCGCTCCCTTCTTCGTACGCGCGATGGTCGCCCCCGCGATGTGCAGCGGTGAGGTGCCGTACGCGTTGGAGAGGCGGATGCGGGCTCTGTCGCCACCCTCCGTGACGCGCACGACCTGGCGCAGGGTCTGGCCGGAGAAGCCGTCCTCCGACCAGTTGGGCTTGAAGCCCGTGCTGGCCCGCTGCGGCGACGCGGCCCAGGCGGCGGCCCAGGCGGGGCCGGACGGCGACTTCGAGCCCGAGGCGTGGGCCCCCGTGACGGCGAGACCGGCCGTCAGGGCGAGCGCGGCAGCGGCGGCGACGGCGGAGTTGCGAGTGCGCGAAAGCATGGGAATCTCCGGGGAGTTGAGAGGATCAGTGTGTCCGTGAAGGGGTTCGTGGTGGGTCCGTGGTGGGGACTCCTCCAAGGTCCGCCCCCATCCAGCCCCGATCAACGGCGATCCATGAAACGATCGGCACGCTCAGACTTATAGATGCAGGTCAGAGACGGACAGGGTGGCTGAGAAGCATGGAACGCCAGGAGCTCGAAACCTTTCTGACCCTCGCCGAAGAACTCCACTTCGGCCGCACCGCCGAACGCCTCCTCCTCTCCCAGGCCCGCGTCAGCCAGACCGTGAAGAAGCTGGAGCGCAAGATCGGCGCCCCGCTCTTCGAGCGCACCAGCCGCAAGGTGGAAATGTCCCCGCTGGGGCGTCAGTTGTACGACGATCTCGCGCCGCTGCATCTGCGGATGGAGGCCGCCCTCGCCCGCGCCAAGGACGTGGCGCGCGGCGTCGAGGGTGAGTTGACCGTGGCCTTCCTCGGGGCGGGGGCGGGCACGCTGACCACCGCGATCCTGTCGACGTTCCGCGAGCGCTGCCCGGGCTGCGACGTCCGGATGCGGGAGACCCAGTTCGGGGACCCGCTCGGCGCGCTCCGCAGCGGTGACGCCGACGCGCTGTTCACCTGCCTCCCCGTCGAGGAGCCGGACCTCACCGTCGGGCCCGTCGTCATCAACGAACCCCGCATGCTCGCCGTGCCACTCGGCCACCGCCTCGCCGGCCGCCGGAACGTCTCGCTCGAAGAGCTCGCGGGCGAGACCTTCTTCGGTGTCGTGAACGGCGCGCCCGCCTACTGGTGGGACTTCCACATCCCGCCCCGCACCCCCAGCGGCCTGCCGATCCGGCGCGGCCAGTCCGTCGCCGGGTTCCAGGAGCTGATGACGCTGGTCGCCACCGGGCAGGGAGTGTCGCCGGTCGTCGCGTCCGTGGAGAAGTACTACTCACGGCCCGACATCACCTTCGTACCCCTGACGGACGTCCCGTCGGCCGACGTCGCGCTGATCTGGCGCACGGCCGCCGCGGGCACCCCGCGCCTGGAGGCCTTCGTGCGCGCGGTGCGCGACACGGTCGCGGCGAACGGCGGGCCCGCCGCGTTCTAGGGGCGGCGCGGTACAGGATGCCGTGCGTGACCGCTGCTCTGACCTACTCCGCCGCTTTCATCACCTTCTTCTCCGTCGTCGGCCCGCCCAAGGTGCTGCTCGCCTTCGGCGGCCTCGCGCAGAACCATCCGGTCCGCGAGCTGCGGATGATCGCCCTCGTCTCGTCCGGTGCCGCCGTCGTGGTGGGCCTGATCGCGGGCTTCACCGCGCCCTGGCTGCTCGAGCTCTTCCACATCTCCACGCCCGCGCTCCAGCTCGCGGGCGGCGTCATCTTCTTCATCTACGCCGTCGGCCTCGTCCTCGGCGTCCACCTCGGCTCGGACCGCGCGGACCAGGACGCGCCCGATCTCGTCAGCGGCGTACGCGAGCTGCTCATGCCGTACATCGTGAGTCCGCTCGCCATGACCGCCGTGCTGATCGAGGCGGCGGCCCGCGACACCTGGTCCTGGCGGTCCACGGTCGTCGGCGCATACGTCGCCGTGATCGCCCTGGACCTGGTGTGCGTGGTCCTCCTGGCCCGCGTCCTGCGCGGCACGCATCACGCGACTATCGAACTCTTCGGCAGGTTGCTCGGCCTGCTCCTCGCTGCGGTCGGCGTGGACCTGGTCCTGGACGGGCTCGCGTCACTGGGAGTGCCGGGCCTTGACCGCATCTGACGAGTCCTCCTCGATCAGCATGTCCGGGCGCCCGGTCACAAGGAGCCAGGCGGGCAGGGCCGCGACGCACAGGACGGGCAGCAGTTCGAGGTCCATCACCACGACCGCCGCCGTGAACAGGCTCAGCCAGCCCTGCCGCGTCGTGGCGAGCAGGAGGCCGAGGATGGCGCAGGTGATCGCCAGAGCGGGCGGTACGGATTCGACGAGTGCGTGCGCGAGCATGCCGAGCGCCACGCCCACGAAGACCGCGGGGAAGATCCGCCCGCCCCGGAAGCCGCAGGTGGCGGCCACGCAGAGCGCGAGCAGCTTGACCAGGGCGAGCAGCAGGAGGTTGCCCGCGTCGTGCTCGGAGGCGTGCGCGGTCAGCTCCTTCATCTCGTCCAGGCCCTTGAAGAGCGTGAGGTGGCCGCCGAGCGCGCCGAGGACGCCGAGCACGAGACCGCCCACCGTCAGCATCAGTACGGGGTGTCCGAGCTGGCGGAAGACGCGGTGGAGGTAGGGGAAGGCGTACACGGCGCACAGCCCGATGGCCGCCGCCGCCGTGCTGATGACCATCGCGGAGAGGATGTCGCCCCAGCGCGGCCCGGCATACGCCTCGACGTCGATCTGGAACGTCGGGTGCGCGATGAGCACCGTGGTCAGCGCCCCGGCGCCCGCCGCGACCAGCGGCGCGAACAGCCGGTCCCACAGCGGACGCGGATCGGGGCCGGGGCCGGTGGCGGTCTCGGAGAGGATGAGCGCCGCGGCGACCGGCGTACCGAAGAGGGCGCCGATGGTCCCCGCGGCGGCCAGCGCGACCCAGTCCGCGGCGGGCGTGCGGGGCATGGCCTTCGCGCCGAGTGTGTAGGCGAGGGCGATGTTGATCGCCGTGATCGGGTTCTCGGGGCCGAGGCTGACGCCGCCCGCGAGGCCCACGACGACGGCGAGCGCGATGCCGGGGAGCACCCGGACGGGCAGCGGCGGATCGACGAGGCCGAGCGTCGCGGGGTCGGGCCCCGCATGCCCCGGGACCTTCCACACGACAAGGCCGACGACCAGCCCCGCCGCGGTGAGCACGCCGATGATCCACCCCGCCGACGTCCCGGACACGCCGACCGCGTCCGGCAGCGTGTCCCACAGCAGATCCTGCAACCGCTCGGCCACCAGGCTGAGCAGCAGCAGGATCAGGCTGGACCCGACGCCGATGAGCAGGGCGGGCAGGACGAGCGGGAGCAGGGCGCGGGCCTGCGGCGTCATGGGCTCTCCGGGACCGGCCACCGCCTCGCGTCCGGTCAGGGTGCGGCGGGCGGAGTGCGGTCCTGGCCGCCGGGGGGCCCGGGGTCGGCGCCACCGGAGCCCTCGGCGAACGGGCCGGGACCGGTGGAGGTGCTCCGGGCGCCCCAGCCACCCGCCGCCTGGCCGCCACGGTGGGCGTCACGGTCCGAGTGGTCCGTGCACAGCGCCCAGATGACGAAGATGCCGATCGCGATCGAGATCAGCGCCCAGATCGGCTGGTAGGGCAGCCACATGAAGTGCACGACGACGGCGAGCGAGGCAAGGGCGACACCGCCCGCCTTGCCCCAGGTCGCGCCCTTGAGGATGCCGTAGCCGGTGACGGCGATCAGGATGCCGAGGACCAGGTGGATCCAGCCCCACGTGGTGAGGTTGAACTTGTAGACGTAGTCCCCGATGCGCGCGTAGACGTCGTCCTTCGCGATGCCCGCGATGCCTTCGAGGATGCCGAGGATGCCGTAGACCAGCATCAGGACACCCGCGAACATCGTGCCGCCTGAAGCCCAGAGGCTCTCGCCCCGAGGGTTGCTCGTGCCGCTGCTCATGGGCACCTCTTTCTCTGTCGACAGGAATTCACAGCGTCCGACAGCCCTACGGGGCGCGCGAGCGGGCTTAGCCCGAACGGGTCGGCCCCGATTCCTTCGCGTCGCACTCGAACCAGGCCGTCTTCCCGCTGCCGTCCGGCCTGGGATCCACCCCCCACCGGTCGCTGACCGCCGCCACGATGAGCAACCCGCGCCCGCCCTCGGCCAGTTCCTCGCCGTCGCCCTCCCTGGGCAGCCGGGGACACCGGTCCGCGATCTCGACGCGGAGGCCCTGCGGGCGCCGCAGGATGAGGAGTTCGCAGTGGCGGTCCGGCACGTGGCGCACGACGTTCGTGACGAGCTCGGTGAGGGCCAGCTCGGCACAGTCGCGCAGCTCGCGCATGCCCCAACTCCCCAGATACGCCCGCAGGATGAACCGAAGGTGCCGCGCGGAATGCTCACCGAGCGTGAGACTCGTCCGGTACGTCCCGCGAACGGGCAGGGGCGGAGGGGGAGTTACGTGATTCATGTCACCAGCGTGGAGTTGGCTGGTTACGCTGGGCTACAGAGCGAGAGCAACGTGACAGAGCGTTTGAGCCTGGGGGTGACCGTCCCATGGTCCGCATCAACGAACTCGACCCCAGCGCTTCCCCGCTGGACTACTACGGCTCGGAACTACGCCGCCTGAGGGAGGCGGCGAGCCTGAAGCAGGGCCAGTTGGGCGGCATCATCTTCTGCACGGGCTCGCTGGTGGGCCAGATCGAAACGGCGAAGAAGGTGCCCACGAGGGACTTCTCGGAGCGGGTGGATGCGGCGCTCGGGACTGATGGGGTGTTTTCGCGGTTGGTGGGGCTGGTCCTGAAGAGTCAGCTGCCTACGTGGTTCCAGGCGTATGCGGAGATGGAGGCGCGGGCTACGTTCATCTCCACGTTCCAGTGCCAGTTGGTGTACGGGCTGTTGCAGACAGAGGGGTACGCGCGGGCGCTGCTAGGCGTAGACCACCCAGGCCGGATCGAGGAGTTGGTCGCGGCTCGAATGGAACGGCAGCGCATCCTGGAGCGGGAGCACCCGCCCGCGTTGTGGGTGGTGCTGGGTGAGGCTGTGCTGCACCAGGAGGTCGGCGACCGGGACGTCATGCGAGGCCAACTGGCACGCCTGTTGGAGTTCCATGACCACCCGTGGGTGCAGGTGCAGGTGCTTCCCTACTCGATCGGTCAGCACACTGGGATGATGGGGTCGTTCACCCTCCTGCGCTTCGATGACAACCCGGACCTGTTCTATGCCGAGAGCTACGACTCAGGCCATATGACCGCCAATTCGCAAGTGATCAGGGAGCGTTCGGTCGGCTACGCTCGCTTGCAGAGCTGTGCCCTCTCGACGGACGGCTCGGCGAAACTGATCGCTCGTGTGATGGAGGAACGCTATGGGCACCGCACAGCACCTGCCGGGCGCACAGTGGCGTAAGTCGTCCTACAGCGGAACCAGCGGCGGCGAATGCATCGAGTGCGCCCCCCTCAACGGCACGGCATGGCGCAAGTCGACGTACAGCGGCAGCGGTGGCGGCGAATGCATCGAGATCGCCCCAGCCCAGTGCAACGGAACCATCGCGATCCGCGACAGCAAGAACCCCGAAGGCCCCGCCTTCACCATCGCCCAAGGCGCCTTCGCCAGCTTCACTGCGGCAGCCGCTACCGGAGGTCTGACGCAACCGCCTCAGTGATCGCGGCCGTCATCCGGCGGATGCCCGGTGAACGGGCCGGGCACGGCCGGGACTTGGCCGTGGTGGGGGCGAGGCAGAAGTGCAGGTAGTCGTCGCCCCGGTGCAAGGCCGCGAGGCCAGCCCCCGTGCAGTAGGGCGGGTTCTTCCTCTCGTACGCCGTGCACGGCAGCTTCTCCACCCATCGGTACCGGTCGGCCGCCGGGGCGACCACGCGGCCCGCGTCGGCGGCGATACCGCCCGAGGCCCGCGCCTGCGCCTCGTAGATGCCGTTGACGCGGCGTACGCGGTCGGGCGTGATCGGGTCGGGGCCCTGCAGCACCCACACGATGCGCGGCCGGTCCGCCCCGCCGGCGGCATGGATCTGCGAGGCCAGCGCCTTCGCGTCGGCGGCGTACCGGTCGAAGTACTTCTGCCGCTCCTTGTCGTACGTGATGCCGTCCATGCACGGCGTATAGCCCCACGCGTTGCCCCAGAACTGGAGCACCACGTAGTCGGGCCGCTGCTCGCGGACGAGCGTGGCGGCCTTGTCCTTGTCGGGGACGAGGGAGTCCTTGCCGGTGTCGTCGAGGTAGTCGCAGAGGGTGGTGCCGGAGTAGGGCGCGCTGCGGTAGCGGGCGCCGAGACCGGCGCGGAGCTGGTCGCCGAGGGCGGTCTGGTTCTCCATTGCGAGAGAGTCGCCGAGATAGAGGACTTTTGGGGCTTTTGTCTGCGACTTTTCTGCGACGGGCGATGCGGAGGGCTCGGCGGAGGGGTCGGCGGGGGGCTTGTCCCGTGCGGCGGCGGAGGTGCGCGCCGAGGGGGTCTGCGGGGCGTCGTCCGGCGTACCCCCGGAGCCGGGGTCGCCGCACGCCCCGAGGAGCAGCACGGCGGCAAGCACCGCACCGGCCCACGGCACCCCACCGACCCACGGCACCGCACCGGTCCACGGCTTGCGCATGACCCAACTCCCGTCCCAGCGACCGAAAGAGCCCCAAGGCAAGCACAGTCGCCCTCGCGTGAGAAGACAGCGGGTGGCGCTCGTGGCCGGGCATTACCCCGGACGTAATCGACCCGCGTCCGCCCGCCCGGCAAGCTCAGGCCATCGGAAAGAACGACCCGGATGACCGAGCCGCAGGAGGCACCCGCCATGTCCGCACCCGCCATGTCCGCACACGACACGTCCGCGTACGAGACCGCAGTCGCCCGCTACTTCGAGGCCTGGAACGCCGAGGGCGCCGAGGACCTGGCCAAGGCCGTGGCCGCCGCCTGGAGCGAGGACGGCGGTTATACGGACCCGCTGGCCGACGTCTCCGGGCACGAGTCCCTCGCCGCCGTGATCGCGGGGGCCCATGAGCAGTTCCCCGGCTTCGAGTTCCGGCAGATCGGCGCGGTGGACGGGCACCACCACATCGCACGCTTCGGCTGGGAACTGGTGTCGGTCGCGGACGGCTCAGCGCCCGTCGCCGGGTTCGACGTCGTCACGCTCGCCGACGACGGCCGTATCCGTACGGTGCACGGCTTCCTGGACCGCGTGCCCCAGGCCTGAGCCGCTGGGCGCTACGAACTACCGCTCAGCGCGCCACGTACTGCGTGAGGATCGCCTGCACCTCGTAGATGTCGACGCCCTTGGTGAAGGTCTTCTGGATCGGCTCGGGGGTGCCGGAGATCCAGATCTTGAGCTCGGCGTCGAGGTCGAAGTGCCCGGCGGTCTCCACCGCGAAGTGCGTGATGCTGCGGTACGGGACCGAGTGGTACTCGACCTTCTTGCCGGTTATCCCCTGCTTGTCGACGAGTACGAGGCGACGATCGGTGAAGAGCATGGTGTCGCGGATCAGCAGGAACGCGGCCTGCACCTGCTCGCCGTGGCCCAGCAGACGTGCGTAGTCCTGCTGCGCGGTGGCCGGATTGATCGTGTGCGCGTTTCCGAACAGTGCCATGAGAGGCCCCCCATTTTTGTCGAAATTGTCGAACTCGATTGAACTCACAGGATCTTCCGACTGTAACGCGAGCCCTGCGGGAGGGGCCGTGTCACATCTTGCCGGGCTCATCCGTCAGAGCAGTGAAGGCAACGGCAACTGCCGCGGCAACCGCTGCGGCGACGTGACAGGAGATCGCCATGGACGCTCGTCTGAACCTCTTCGGCAGCCCGCTCGCGGGCAAGGTCCTGAAGCACATCAACTCCGCGGGCAAGGTCGTATCGGACTCGACCCTGCCCGCCGTGACGCAGGAACTGGTGAAGATCCGCGCGAGCCAGATCAACGGCTGCGGTTTCTGCACCGACATGCACACCAAGGACGCCACGCACGCGGGGGAGACCGCGACGCGCCTCAACCTCGTCGCCGCCTGGCGCGAGGCCAAGGTCTTCACCGACGCCGAGCGCGCCGCCCTCGAACTCACGGAGCAGGGCACGCGGATCGCCGACGCGGCCGGTGGTGTCACGGACGAGGCATGGGCGAATGCCGCCAAGCACTACGACGAGGAGCAGCTCGCCGCGTTGGTGTCGCTCATCGCCGTCATCAACGTCTACAACCGCGTGAACGTCATGGTCCAGCAGCCGGCGGGGGACTACCAGCCGGGCCAGTTCGGATAGCGGATATCGGATAGCGGATCGCGGCTCCCGGCGGGATCCGGGGTCACGAGCGTGACGTCGGCTCCCGCCGCCGTGAGTTCGGCTGCGCAAATGGGGAGCGGTCCCCGCTTCCACTCCCGGCGATAACATCCCTACCGGGGAGCGCTCCCCACTTGGCTACCTTCGGCAGGGAAGTGACGATGGCCGGCGACTCACACCGTGCGACGCCCCCACGGCGACGCGACGCGCGGCGCAACTGGGATCTTCTGGTGGAGGCCGCCCGCGAGGTGTTCGCGGAGCAGGGGCTGGAGGCGCCGCTGGACGTGATCGCCCGCCGGGCGGGCGTGGGGAACGCGACGCTCTACCGGAACTTCCCCACCCGGGCGGCCCTCATCGACGCCGTCTTCCACGACCTCCTGACGGGCACGATGACCGCGGGCGACGAGGCGCGAACGGCCCCGGACGCCTGGACGGCGCTGAACGAGTACGTGCGGGCGGTCTTCGTCACGCTGGCCGCCGACCGCGGCACCAACGACCTCATGACCACGCACCTGCAAGGCATCGACGCGCTGCGGGCCGTGCACGCCCACAACCGCGAGACGATGGACATCCTGCTCGGCCGAGGCCGCGACCAGGGCACGGTCCGCGCCGACGCCACCACGGAGGACGTCCTGTTCGCCCTGGCCGCCCTCGGCCGCGCCATCCCGGCCCTGACCACGGCGACCACCCCCGACGCCTGGCGCCGCCCCCTGGCCCTCTTCCTGGACGGCCTGCGTGCCGCACCGGCCGCACCGGCCGCGCCGCCGCTCCCGGACCACTCCTTGACGGCCGACCAACTCGGCGACGTACTCCAGGAGTTGGGCCCGCACCGCGCGCCTCGCGGCGTCAGCGGGTGACGTCGAAGGTGGCGGCACGGGACACGAACTTCGTGTCACCGTCCTTGGCCGCCGCCCGCGCCGAGACGTACCAGGTGCCCTCAGTCAGCTCGGCTGCCTCGTCCCTCGTGACCTTCAGCGTGTACGTGCAGCGGGACGTCTCGGCGGTGGTGCTCCGGCACGTGGCGCTCTCCGCGTCCCGGAGCTCCGCCCCGGTCGGGTCGAGCTTCGAACTCGCGGGCCAGGCGAGGACCTTCAGGCCACGGACGCCCGAGTCGTCGCTCACGTCCGCGGTGAAGGTGAGCGAGCCCGCGCCGCCGTCGGACGACGGGGCGGTGTAGCGGGCCGAGCCGTTCTCCAGGGTCGGCTCCGTCGGGGCCGAGGCCATGGCGAGGCCACCGGCGGCGACCGCGCCGACGACGGCGACACCGATGAGCGACGAGACGACAACGCGCTTGGACATGGGAGTTCCCCCTGAGTGAGTCGTGGAAGGTTCGATGTGATCGAGGCTATGGCGAGGGGCAGGGTGCGGTCCTCGGGCCGCAGGACGATTGCCGTCTCGAACCAGAGGTAGAGGAGGTAGCGAAAGCAGGCAGAGAAGCAGGCAGAGAAAGCAGGCCTATAACCCAGGTACGAGGCCGACTTCCGCCTCCAGCCGGACCCGGCCCGCTCACCTGCGGCCATAGCCTTGATCCGTCATGACACGAACCGACGACCGGCTGCTCCCGGTCCTGCTGATCTGCGCCCAGGCCGTGGTGTGGCCCGGTGCGGCGCTGGCGCGCGGGGCCGTCCCGTCCGGGGCCGCCCTTCTCGTGGCGGCCCTGGTCGCCGGAGTCGTGCGGGCCGCGCTCGCCCTGGGCCGCGGCCGCCCGGTGATCACCCTCGTCGTGGTCGCCGCCGCCTGCGCGCTGGGTGCCGGACCACTGCCCGCCGGGGCGACGGCCGTGCTCGGGACCGCGGGCGTCGCGCTGGCCCTGTTCACCGTGGCGACCGGCCGCGACACCTTCACGGCCGTGCTGTGCGCGGGGGCACTCGCCGTCTGGCAGCTCCTACAGGGCATCACGCTGCACGGCCTCAGCGACCGGAACGGACTCGACCTGGTCCTGACCGCCCTCCTCTACGCCACCGCGTGCGGCGCCGGTCTCTTCGTACGGCGGAGGCGCCACGCACGGCAGACGGCCGAACAGCGGCTGAAGCGGGCCGAGGCCGAGCGCCACCGCCTCCCGGCGGTGGAGCGGCGCCGCATGGAACGGGAGTTGCACGACGTGAGCGCCCACCACCTGACGGCGGTGGTGGTCACGGTGGGGGCGGCGGCCGGGCTGCGCGAGCGCAGGCCCGAACTGGCCGACGAGGCGGTGCGGTTCGCGGTCGAGACCGGCCGCGAGGTCACCCGGGCGCTGGGCGCGGTGCGGGCACCCGCACCCTCGCGGGAGGAACTGCCTTCGCCGCAGGAGCGGCTGCGGGGCCTGGTCGCGGGCTTCGGCCGCCTCGGCGGGCGGGTGGACTGCGAGATCGGCCCACTGCCGGACGGCGCCGTAGCCGACGCGGCCCACGGCATCGTCCGCGAGGCCCTGACCAACGTGGCACGGCACGCTCCCGGCGCGCATACGACGGTGCTGTGCCGGTACGGCGAGACGCGTACGGACGTCGTGGTCACCAGCGCGGCACCGCGGGCCGGTTCGGCGGCGCACGGCGCGGGCCTGGGCGGGGGACGCGGCCAGGGGTTCCTGCGGTCCCGGGCGCGGGAGGCGGGCGGCACCCTGCACAGCGGCCCGACGGCGGATGGCGGTTGGGAGGTGCGCGCGGTTCTGCCCGGCAGGACCCCGGCCCCGGTGGATCAGTCCGCTCCGTGGAGCCACCGCCTGGCGCAGCTGACGGCGGCGGTCGGCCTCGTCCTGCAACCGCTGCTTCCGGCGCTGGTGATCCGGGCGGAGGAGGCGTCGAGCGCGCAGCGGGTGTCGGCGGGCGTGCTCTTCGCGCTGCTGGCGGCGGCACAAGCGGTCGCGCTGCTGTGGTCGCGCGGGGCGCCCCGCACCGCGCAGGGCGTGCTGTTGGGCCTGGCCCTGCTCTGGCCGGTGGCGATGGCCGTGGGCGACTACACCGGCCCTGTGGTCCTGCCGCCCGCGCTGAGCATGCTCGCCACCTGCGCGGCGCTCGCCTCGGGCGCGG
>NZ_BAAAUG010000115.1:2478-18994 GCF_039533825.1 Streptomyces rectiviolaceus | reverse complement strand
GTCCGGGCGCGGGACCCGGGCCCCGCTGCCCGCCGGGCCCCGCTCCCCCGTCGAACCGTGGGGCGACCACTCTCGCAAGCACCCCGGGCAGCAGCTTCGCCATCCGCTCGTCCGACACCGCGCTCACCTTGAGCCAGTCCGGGTGGCGGTCGCGTACGAGGAGCAGGGCGCAGCCCGCGTGGAGGAGGGCGGTGACCGGGCCCGCGGGGTGGCCCGCGAGGTGCTGCCAGACGCGTTCCCTGAGCGGCACCTCGCCCAGCTTGCCCAGCTTGCCCTGGGTGCGCAGCCACTCCTCGATCTCCGCGAGCGCGAAGGAGGGGCTGGTCTCGGTGCCGCCGACGGGCTTGGGGAAGTCGGGGTGACGGCGGCGCCAGTTGCTGACGGCCGCCCGGCCGACGCCGGCGAGCCGGGCGATCCCGGCGGCGGTCACCTCTGTCGCGTTGTCCCGCACCGACTGGCTCCCCTCGGTCCCGCTCCCCCGCCGCGAGCGTGCCCGCCACGGCGCTGTGGCGCCGAGCATACCCACCCACCCACGAACCGATCGATTCACGGCTGTTAACCAACTGTGCACCTGACTTCGTGTTGACTCGGTTCACAGCCTCTGCTGAGATATCGGCAGCGCTTCCAATCCCGTGGGGGGATCTTCATGCGACGTACCACTCTTGCCGCTGTGTGCCTGGCCGCCGCCGCGACCGTCGGGCTGACCGCCTGCGGCACCGAATCCGGCGGCTCCGGAGGAACGAGTACCGCCAAGAAGGACGAGCCCAAGGACGAGCCCAAGAAGGCGGCGGGGCCCTTCCCCGGCCTGTCCGGGCCCGACATCGTGGACAAGGCCGTGCAGGCGACGACCGACGCCTCGTCCCTCACCGTGAAGGGCAGCGTCCCGGACGAGACCGGCACCATCGAGCTGGACATGGCCTTCGACACCAAGGGGCGGTGCGCGGGAACGATGGGGATGGGCGGGGAGGGCTCGCTCGACCTGATCACGACCGCGAGCACGGTCTACATGAAGTACGACGAGAAGTTCCTGCGCACCCAGGGCAAGGGCGAGCCCGCCGCCGACACCCAGGCCGCCGTGGACATGCTCGCGGGCAGGTGGGTGAAGACGTCGGCGACCGGCGCCGACGCGAAGGACATCGCCTCGTTCTGCGACCTGGACGTCCTGCTCGGCGAGTTCAAGGACGTCAACTCCGCCGCCCGCAGGGGCAGGACGACCACGGTCGACGGCACCCCGGCCCTCACGCTGACCGAGAGCGACGGCACGGACCGGTACACCCTCTACGTCGCGACGGAGGGCAAGCCGTATCTGCTGAAGGTCGTGAACGAGACCGCGAAGACGCCGGAGAGCCTGGCGTTCGGCGACTTCGACGAGCCGGTCGACGCGACGCCGCCCACCGGCGACGTCATGGACATCGACAAGCTCGCGGGCTGAACCCGCCGAGCCTCAAGAGGCGTGCGGCACGGGCTCACAGCACGTGCCGCACCCACACATTCGGCTCCACGTACACCGCGTACCCGCGCTCCGGCTCGCAGTGCACCGGCACCAGCGCGCCCGGCACCTCGACAGGACCGGCCGCGTCGAACGGCAGCCCCGTCCACGCCCGCCACTGCGCGGTGGAACCGGACACCGTCATCGACGCGTGCGCCACCTTCGCGATGGTGCCGCCCGCCCGCACGTGCACCCGCAGCCACGGGTCGGCGGGCAGCCCGTCGTCCCGCTTGCGCTGCGCGTACGTGTCGATCAGCGCGGCCGGTTCGAGGTGCTTGGCGTTCGGGCGCACCGGCGCGACGACTTCCGCGAAGCCACGCGCGCGTGCGTTCTCGCGCATCGCGGCGAGCATCCGCGCGGAGACACCGTGGCCGAGGAATTCCTTCGCCACGGTGATCTCGATCGCGCTCACCGTGTCGGGCTTCCTGCCGTGCCGCAGGTCCGAGAACGCCCACAGCATGACCTGGTCCCAGCCGCCGTCCGGCAACTCCCCGCGCCCGGCGGCCCGCAGCGCGAACGGCACGCTGAACGCCTTGGCCGCGACCGTGCCCCGCTCGTCGGTGGCGACCAGGACGTACTCGGGAAGCTCCTTGACGATCCGCCCGATCATCGACCACGCGATGGGGTCGTTCCCGATGAACTCCGGCCAGGTGTCGTCCATCTCCCAGAGCGGTCCGGCGAGTTCGGGCCGCTCGGCCAGCGTCGTGATCTTCAGGTCCATGCCCCGGACGCTAGCGGGCGTGGCCCCACCTGTTAAGCCATTTTTCTGTACGTACGAGTCCGTATGCCCGAGCCCGTACGCCCGAGCAACGCCTCAGCGCGCGTGGAACCGTCCGGGCGCCGCTGTCGGGCCGCCCCCGGCCGGCAGCTTCTCCTCCGGGCAGCCCGTCAGGACCCGCTTCATGGCGTCACGCTCGGCGCCCGTCACCCACACCCCGTACTTCTTCTTCACCGCCACCTGCCGGGCCACGTAAGCGCACCGGTAGCCCTTGTCCGGCGGCAGCCACGTGGCCGTGTCGCCGTCGCCCTTGCCGCGGTTGGGGCCCGCGTCGACGGCGAGGAGGTTGAGCGGGTCGTTGGCGAAGGCGATGCGCTTGCTCGGCTCCCACTTGCCCGCGCCCTTCTGCCAGGCGTCCGAGAGGGCGACGAGATGGTCGATGTCGACCTGGCTGCGGCCGCGCACGAACGTTACGTCCTTGCCGGTGTAGGGGTCGGGCGAGAGCGCCCCGGAGGAGACCTCGCAGTCCCCTCCGTCGCGGTACTTCACGTCCTCCAGGTCGCGCTTGAGTATGTCGTCGCGGGTGCCGCAGCCGTTGGAGTCCGTGTCGGCCCAAGGACTGCCGAAGCGGTCGCGGTCGTAACCGGTCTTGGGGGCGCGGCCCTTGACGGTGAGCGTGTCGACGGCGGCGAGCGCGGGACCGGCCTTGGCGTCGGGCCCGGAGGAGCCGCCGGCCTTGTCCTGCGGCGAGCAGCCGGTGACGGACCCCGTGACGACGAGCGCGAGCAGCAGCGCGGCCCGGGCTCCGGTGGTGCGGCGGCTCACTGGACGGTCACCTTCGCCCCGAGTGCGAGCGTGCCGGGCGTCACGACGTCCGCGTACACGCCGATGCACATGCCGCGCGACGCGGTGAGCGTCTTCAGGATGCGGCTGTCGGCCGGAAGGCCGCGCTGGGCCTGGGTGGTCATGACGCAGCGTTCGATGCGCTCGACGACGCGCAGGCGCGGGCCGCCGTCGAAGGCGATCTCACGGCCGACCCAGTCCTCCTCGACCCACGGCTCGTCGGTCTCGACCACGATGTTCTTGCGCAGACGGCGTACGTCGACGGGGTCGGAGTCGCCGAGCAGCTCGCCCAGCGCACGCAGCGAGGCGGTGCCGACGAGGGAGACGGCGCCCGCGTCCTGATGGCTCACATCGCTCTCGCGCGCCAACTCCACGCCCGCACCGAAGAGTTCGGCCACGCGGGGGTCGCCGGGCCGCAGCTTCTCGCCGTCCGGCGTGGTGACGACGGGGCCGTCACCCTCATACACGGCGGTGTGCTCCAGCATCCCCGGCGTGCGCCGGAACCGGCGGGAGTTCTTGCCGCTCGCCAGCTTCCCGTCCTCGTACCGCAGGGCCCACAGCCGGTCACCGGCCACGCCCCGCTCGTCGAGGACGAGCCGCTCGCGCTCCTCCCCCAGCATCGACTTCACCGGAAAACGGACGAGCCCCACAACGTCCCCATGCCCCACGGCACTTCCCCTCCCCTGACCGACACGCTTTCGTCTCTCACCGCCACCGTACCGAGTGACTGGTTTAGACCATATCGTTCCCTGCATTACCTCCGGCGTAATCGACCCGCCACCGGCCCCGCGGAAGTATCAACGGCAGCCGCAGGAACACCGACCGAGGAGTCCGGATGACGACCGCCAAGACCACCGCCGAAGACGCCACCCGCGCCGCCGTCCAAGCCTTCCTGCAGTGCAGGCTGACGGGCGACACCGAGGGCCTCACCGCCCTCTTCACCGACGAGGTCGACTGGCTGCTGGCCGAGAACCCGGGCGTGCCGTGGATCCGGCCGCGGTCCACCGCCGCCGAGTGCGCGGCCCAGGCCGCCGAACTCGCCGCGCACACCGTCCCGGAGAAGGCCGGTGCCACCGTCGACACGATCCTCGTCGAGGGCGCGGACGCCGTGATCTTCGGCCACCTCTGGGGCACGGTGCGCGCCACCGGAAAGTCCTTCGAAGGCCCCTTCACGCTGCGGCTGACGGTCGAGAACGGCCGGATCTCGCGCCACCACCTCTACGAGAACAGCCGGTCGATCGCCGACGCCTGCACCCCGTGACGATCGCCTGCGCCTCCTACGAACCCACGATCGAGGTGAGGAACTCCCCCACCCAGCCCAGGAGTTCGCGGCCGATCAACGGCTTCCCGCCTACCTTCGCGGTCTTCGGGCGCGGGACGAGAAGCTGGTGGGCGTTCTCCTTGATGACCGTCCCGGGATACAACCGCTTCAGGCGCAGCTCCTGCGACTCCCGCAGCTCCACCGGGGCGAAGCGAATGTTGTTGCCCTGCAGCACGATCTCGCCGACCGAGCACGCACGGGCCAGCATGCGCAGGCCCGCCACCAGGAGGAGGTTCTCCACGGGCTCGGGCAACTTGCCGTAGCGGTCGGTGAGTTCCTCGCGTACCGCCTTGACGTCCTCCTCGCTGCTCGCGGAGGCGATCGAGCGGTAGGCCGCAAGGCGCAGGCGCTCGCCGGGGGCGTAGTCGTGCGGGACGTGCGCGTCGACCGGCAGCTCGACCTTGACCTCCAGCGGCGGCTCCTCCTCCACGCCGCCCTCCAGGGACGCGCGGTAGTCGGCCACCGCCTCGCCCACCATGCGTACGTAGAGGTCGAAGCCGACGCCCGCGATGTGCCCTGACTGTTCACCGCCCAGGAGGTTGCCCGCGCCCCGGATCTCCAGGTCCTTCATCGCCACGTACATGCCCGCGCCCATCTCCGTGTGCTGGGCGATGGTCGCGAGCCGCTCGTGGGCGGTCTCCGTCAGCGGCTTCTCCGGCGGGTAGAGGAAGTAGGAGTAGCCGCGCTCGCGGCCTCGGCCCACGCGCCCTCGCAGCTGGTGGAGCTGCGAGAGACCGAAGTTGTCGCCGCGCTCGACGATCAGCGTGTTGGCGTTGGAGATGTCGATGCCCGATTCGACGATCGTCGTCGAGACGAGCACGTCGAACTTCTTCTCCCAGAAGTCCACCACCACTTGCTCCAGGGCCTGTTCGGACATCTGGCCGTGCGCGGTGGCGATGCGGGCCTCGGGGACGATGTCCCGCAGGCGGGCCGTCGCGCGGTCGATGGACTCGACCCGGTTGTGGATGTAGAAGACCTGGCCCTCGCGGAGCAGTTCACGGCGGATGGCCGCGCCGATCTGCTTCTCCTCGTACGGGCCGACGAAGGTCAGGACCGGGTGGCGCTCCTCGGGGGGCGTGGTGATCGTCGACATCTCGCGGATGCCGGTCACGGCCATCTCGAGCGTACGGGGAATGGGGGTGGCCGACATGGTCAGCACGTCGACGTTGGCCCGCAGCTTCTTCAGCTGCTCCTTGTGCTCGACGCCGAAGCGCTGCTCCTCGTCGACGACGACCAGGCCGAGGTCCTTGAACTTCGTCTCGGAGGAGAAGAGGCGGTGTGTGCCGATCACGATGTCGACCGAGCCGTCGCGCAGACCCTCCAGGGTCGCCTTGGACTCCGTGTCCGTCTGGAAGCGACTCAACGCCCGTACCTTGACGGGGAATTGGGAGTAGCGCTCGGAGAACGTACCGAAGTGCTGCTGCACCAGGAGCGTGGTCGGGACGAGGACCGCGACCTGTTTGCCGTCCTGGACGGCCTTGAAGGCGGCGCGGACGGCGATCTCCGTCTTGCCGTAGCCGACGTCGCCGCAGATCAGGCGGTCCATCGGGACCGTCTTCTCCATGTCGTCCTTGACCTCGGCGATGGTGGTGAGCTGGTCGGGCGTCTCCACGTACGGGAAGGCGTCCTCCAGCTCGCGCTGCCAGGGGGTGTCGGCGCCGAAGGCGTGGCCGGGGGCCGCCATGCGGGCGCTGTAGAGCTTGATGAGGTCGGCAGCGATCTCCTTGACCGCCTTCTTCGCGCGCGCCTTCGTCTTCGTCCAGTCGGCGCCGCCCAGGCGGTGCAGCGTGGGGGCCTCGCCGCCGACGTACTTGGTGATCTGCTCCAGCTGGTCGGTGGGGATGTAGAGGCGGTCGCCGGGCTGGCCGCGCTTGGCGGGGGCGTACTCGACGACCAGGTACTCGCGGGTCGCGCCCTGGACCGTGCGCTGCACCATCTCGATGTAGCGGCCGACGCCGTGCTGCTCGTGGACGATGTAGTCGCCGGCCTCCAGGGTCAGCGGGTCGATCGTCTTCCTGCGGCGCGCGGGCATCCGCTGGCCGTCCTTGCCGGCCGCCTTCTGTCCGGAGAGGTCGGTCTCGGTGAGGACCGCGAGCTTGAGTGCCGGGTCCAGGAAGCCGTAGTCGATCGAGCCGCAGGAGACGTGCACGACCGAGGGCGTGAGCTCGCCGAGCTCCCCCGTCCTTGAATCAAGCACAGCGAGGCGGGCCGCGATGCCCTCGCCGCCCAGGACCTCGACGGTGCGGGCGGCGGGGCCGTGCGCCTCGGTGACGTACACGACGCGCCAGCCGTCGGCGAGCCAGCCCTTGGTGTCGGCGAGCGCCTTCGCGGTGTCGCCGCGGTAGGTCTCGGTGGCGTGCATGCCGAGCTTGAGGGTGTCGCCCGCCGCGTCAGCGGCAAATGTCGCTGTGAGGTCTTCGTCGGCGGCGAAGGGCGAGACGGACCACCACATCATGCCCAGGTCACGGGCGTGGTCGCGGATGTCCGCGATGCCCCAGAGCGAGGCGGCGTCCACGTCGATGGGGGCTTCGCCGCCGCCCGCCGTGGCGGCCCAGGACGCCTGGAGGAACTCCTGCGAGGTCGCCACCAGGTCGGCCGCGCGGGTGCGCACGCGCTCGGGGTCGCAGACCACGGCCATGCTGTCCCGCGGCAGGACGTCGAGCAGCAGCTCCATGTCGTCGACCAGGACGGGCGCGAGGGACTCCATGCCCTCGACGGCGATGCCCTCGGCGATCTTGCCGAGCAGTTCGCCCAGCTCGGGGTGGGCCTCGGCCAGGGCTGCCGCCCTCTCGCGCACGTCATCCGTGAGGAGCAGCTCGCGGCAGGGCGGGGCCCACAGGCCGTGCTCGGCGACCTCGAGGGAGCGCTGGTCGGCGACCTTGAAGTAGCGGATCTCCTCGACGTCGTCGCCCCAGAACTCGACGCGGAGGGGGTGCTCCTCGGTCGGCGGGAAGACGTCCAGGATGCCGCCGCGCACGGCGAACTCGCCGCGCTTCTCGACCAGCTCCACACGGGAGTACGCGGCTGCCGCGAGGGCTTCCACGGTCTCGTTCAGGTCCGTGGACTCGCCGGTCCGCAGGGCGACGGGCTCCAGGTCGCCCAGGCCCTTGACCTGCGGCTGGAGGACCGAGCGCACGGGGGCGACGATGACGGAGACGGGGCCCGTCTCGGGGTCGTCGGGGCGCGGGTGCGCCAGGCGGCGCAGGACCGCGAGGCGGCGGCCGACGGTGTCGGAGCGGGGCGAGAGGCGCTCGTGCGGGAGGGTCTCCCAGGAGGGGTACTCGACGACTCCGTCCGGCGGGAGGATCGTGCGCAGGGCGGCCGCCAGGTCCTCGGCCTCGCGTCCGGTCGCCGTCACGGCGAGGACGGTGCGGTTCGTCTCGCGGGCGAGAGCGGCGACCGCGAAGGGGCGAGCGGCGGGCGGACCGACCAGGTCTACGTGCGGGCGGTTGCCGTCCTTGCCGGCTTTGACCGCTTCGGCGAGTGCGGAGTCCTTGACGACAGCGTCGAGCAGACCGTGCAGGCTCATGTGGGCTTTCGCTTTCCGTCCAGGTTCGGGGGCGCGCGGGGGCAACGCGAACCGCCCGGCACGTCGTACGGGCCGGGGGTCTCCAGCGTACGACTCCGGAGTGACAGGCGCTGTCCGTCCGAGGCCAGGTGGCAAGATCCAGCCGGTCCGGAACCCCTGGGGACGGCAGCCGGCCCCGGCGGGCGCTCGTCGCGCCGGCCGGGGCCGTCTCCCACACCCCCGTGGCGGGAGCTATTCGGTGGCGATGGCGTTCAGGACGTTCATCCGGCCCGCCCTGAAGGCGGGAACCAACGCGGCGAACAGGCCCACGAACGCCGAGCCGATGAAGACGGTGATGATCGTCGGCCAGGGGATCTCCAGGACCTTCAGGCCCTCCAGGGCCAGAAGCTTCTGGGCCGTCGCCCCCCAGCCCATGCCGAGCCCGAGGCCGAGCAGCGCGCCGAAGAGGGCGATGACCACCGACTCCAGGCGGATCATGCGGCGCATCTGGCGGCGCGAGAGGCCGATGGCCCGCATCAGGCCGATCTCACGGGTGCGCTCGACCACCGAGAGGGCGAGGGTGTTCACCACGCCCAGGATCGCGACGATGATCGCGAGACCGAGCAGGCCGTAGACCATGTTCAGCATCTGGCCGACCTGGTCCTTCAGCGTCTGCTTGAAGTCGGTCTGGTCCATGACCTTGTACTGCGGGTAGTCGGACATGGCCGCCTTCAGCGACGTGTACGCCGCGTCCTGCTGGCCCTTCTCCGCCTTGGCGAACATGATCTCGTTCGGCGGCATCCGGTCGGCGGGCACGTACTTCGCGGCGGTCTCGATGTTCACGTACATCGCACCCGAGTCGATCGAGGTGTCGCCCGACGTGATGGCCCGGACGGTCAGCTCGCCCGTCCTGCCGTGGTCGAAGGCGAGCTTCACCTTGTCGCCGACGGCGATGCCGTGATCCTTGGCGAAGTCCTCGCCGACCGACATGGAGTCCGGCTTGTAGGCGTCGGCGAGCTTGCCGGCGACGGTCTCGCTGCGCAGGTCCTGCGCGTACGTCGCGTCGGCGGCGCTCAGGCCGACCTCCTTCGCGGTCTTGCCGTCGGGGGCCGTCAGGTCCGCCTTGATGTCCTTGTAGTGGGTGATGTGGGCGATGTGGTCGGCCTTCTCCAGGGACTTCGCGGCCTTCGGGGTGATCGCCTGGCCGGTGTCGGACTGGATGATGAAGTCCGCGCCGACCGACTTGTCGAGCTGGTCCGTGGCGGATGCGACCATCGAGGAGCCGACCACCGAGAGGCAGGCGACCAGGGCGAGGCCGATCATCAGGGCCGCGCCGGTGGCGCCGGTGCGGCGCGGGTTGCGCAGGGCGTTGCGCTCGGCCATCCGCCCCACGGGGCCGAACCACCGCAGCAGTACGGCGCTGATGACGCGGACCACGCCGTTGGCGAGGACCGGGCCGATGACGACGAAGCCGATGAGGGTCAGGACCACGCCGCCGCCGAGGAAGAGCGAGCCCTCGCTCGCCTTGTCCGCCTGGGACGCGGTGTAGAGGCCGAAGACTCCGGCGCCGGTGAGGACCAGGCCGATGACCGCGCGCAGGGCGCTCGCCCTGCCGTCGGCCGGAGTTCCGGCGTCGCGCAGCGCTGCCATCGGGGAGACCTTGGCGGCGCGCCGCGCGGGGAGGTAGGCGGCCAGGACGGTGACGACGATGCCGAGGACCATGCCCACCACGGGGGTCGTCCACTTCACCGTGAGGTCCTGGGTGGACAGTTCCATGCCCATGCCGGACATGAGCTGCATCAGGCCGACGGCGAGCCCGACGCCCGCGCCGACCCCCAGGATCGAGCCGAAGACACCGAGAAGCAACGCCTCGACGAGCACGGAGCGGTTGACCTGCTTGCGGCTCGATCCGATGGCACGCATCAGGCCGATCTCGCGGGTGCGCTGGGCGACCAGCATCGAGAAGGTGTTGATGATGAGGAAGATGCCGACGAGGAAGGCGATCCCGGCGAAGCCGAGCATCGCGTACTTCATGACGTCCAGGAAGCCGCTGACGCTCTTGCGGCTGTCGTCCGAAGTCTCCTCCTGCGTCTTGACCTTGTACGCGGAGGCGTCCGCGCCCATGGTCGCGGTGACGTTCCGCTTGAGCACCGTGTCACTGACACCGGCGGCGGCGCTCACGTTGACGTGCGTGAACTTGCCGGTGGAGCCGAGGAGTTCGCGCTGCGCTGTCGCGGTGTCGAAGTAGACGATCGCGGCACCGGGGTTGGTCACCTTGAAGGTGGCGATCCCCGAGATCTTGGCGGAGTGGTCGCCGGCGACGGCGATGGTGCGCAGCTCGTCACCGATCTTGAGGTGGTGCTTCTCGGCGGTGTCGGCGTCGACCATCACGTCGGTGGGACCGCGCGGGGCGTGCCCGGAGGTGATGTCCATCGAACGCAGGTCGTTGTGCGTCCAGTTGCCGGCGATGGTCGGGCCGCCGCCGGTGGGTCCGACGTTCTTCTTCTCGGAGTTGACGACGGTGACGGCGGTGCTGCTGACCGCGCCCTCCGCGGACTTCACGCCGTCCGCCTTCTTCGCCTGACCGACGACCGAGGCGGGTATCGACTCGGGCCTGCCGCTCTCGGGGGTCTCCCCCGAGTCCTTCGCCGCCTTGTTCGTGACGGTGACATCGGCGGACGTCGCGGCGAAGAGCTTGTCGAACGTCGTGTTCATCGTGTCGGAGAAGACGAGCGTGCCGCAGACGAACGCCACCGACAGGACCACGGCCACGGCGGAGAGCGCCATACGGCCCTTGTGCGCGAAGAAGTTGCGCATCGAGGTCTTGAGGACGGTCATGACGTACGCCCCCGCGCGTCGAAGTCCTTCATGCGGTCAAGGACGGTCTCGGCGGTCGGCGAGTACATCTCGTCGACGATCCGGCCGTCCGCGAGGTACAGCACCCGGTCCGCGTACGAGGCCGCCACCGGGTCGTGCGTGACCATCACGATGGTCTGGCCGAGCTCGGTCACCGACTTGCGCAGGAAGCCCAGCACCTCGGCCCCCGCACGGGAGTCGAGGTTTCCGGTCGGCTCGTCACCGAAGATGATCTCGGGGCGCGCGGCAAGGGCGCGGGCCACGGCGACGCGCTGCTGCTGGCCGCCGGAGAGCTCGGTCGGGCGGTGCTTGAGGCGGCCCGCGAGGCCGACGGTCTCCACGACCTGGTCCAGCCAGGCGCGGTCGGGCTTGCGGCCCGCGATGTCCATCGGGAGCGTGATGTTCTCGATGGCGTTCAGCGTCGGCAGGAGGTTGAACGCCTGGAAGATGAAGCCGATCCGGTCCCGGCGCAGCTGCGTGAGCTTCTTGTCCTTCAGGCCGGTGATCTCGGTCTCGTCGAGGTAGATCTGCCCGGACGAGACGGTGTCGAGGCCCGCGAGGCAGTGCATGAGGGTCGATTTGCCGGAGCCGGAGGGGCCCATGATCGCGGTGAACTGCCCGCGGGCGATGTCCACGTCGATCTCGTCGAGCGCGACGACCCGGGTCTCCCCGGATCCGTACGCCTTCACGACCTGGCGCGCCCGTGCCACCACGGCCGTACGCCCTCCAGTGCCCCCGTGCCTGGGAATGGTTACAGCCGATGTCACGGTAAGTCTCCTAAGTCGGTTACGCGGTGAGTCATGTGTACTCAGGCGTGTTCGCTACGCATAAAGAGTCTGGTCGTCCGACGGCCCCGGCGCGCTGGTGCCCAGCGCAGTCTTTTGCGGGGGAAAACCCCACCCCCGAAGGTGTGGCTGGTCCGACCCGAGTGCCGTCCCGGCCCGTCCCGTCGGCGTCCCGCCCGTCGGCATAAAGCCAATCTAAGAAGCGGCCGGGGCCTTCTCGTCCTCCGGCAGTACGAACGCTCCCCGGTCCGTAGTACGGAGGATCCCCTAGGGAATCTCCACCCGCCGGTGGAGCCGTTCTCGGGGTCCCTCCACCCTCCCGCCGAGCTCACCCCGGCCCACCTGCCGGGATGTTCTCCACCCCTGCCCCGGACGCGCATCGGGTGAGATGGTGGCCCGGAGCAAATAGATGCAGGGGGAAGGAATCTCGGTGGGCACGGACGGAGCGAGCGGCGCGGCGGATTCGGGTGCGGACGGCGTACGTTCGGGCACGGACGGCATACGTTCCGGCACGGACGGCAGAGGGCGGCGCGGCCCCGTCGTCGCCGCCCTCATGCTCGCCATGGCGCTCGCCGCCCTGGACGCCACGATCGTCTCGACCGCCATCCCGCAGATCGTCGGCGACCTCGGCGGCTTCTCCGTCTTCTCCTGGCTCTTCTCCGGCTATCTGCTCGCCGTCACCGTCACCCTGCCCATCTACGGCAAGCTCTCCGACACCTTCGGCCGCAAGCCCGTCCTCATCGCGGGCAGCATCCTCTTCCTGATCGGCTCGGCCCTGTGCGCCGTGGCCTGGAACATGGGTGCCCTCATCGCCTTCCGTGTCGTCCAGGGCCTGGGCGGCGGCGCGCTCCAGGGGACGGTCCAGACACTCGCCGCCGACCTCTATCCCCTCAAGGAACGCCCCAAGATCCAGGCCAAGTTGTCCACCGTGTGGGCGGCGTCGTCGATCGCGGGCCCGGCACTCGGCGGACTGATCGCCGCGTACGCCGACTGGCGCTGGATCTTCCTGATCAACCTGCCCATCGGGGCGGTGGCCCTCTGGCTGATCGTGCGCCACCTCCACGAGCCGGAGCGCGAGCAGGCCACCCGCGGGCGCACCGACTGGGCGGGCGCGCTCGCCGTCTTCGCCTGCGGCGGCGTCCTGCTCACCGCGCTCGTGCAGGGCGGCGTCGCCTGGGGCTGGCTGTCCGCGCCCTCGTTCGCGCTGTTCGCGGGCGCGCTGGTGCTCGGCGCCGCCGTCCTGGTCACCGAGCGGCGCGCGGCGGAGCCGATCATCCCCGGCTGGGTCTGGCGCCGGCGCACCATCGCGGCCGTCAACCTCGCCCTGGGCGCCCTCGGCCTCCTGATGGTCGCGCCCACGGTCTTCCTGCCGACGTACGCCCAGTCCGTGCTCGGCCTCGCGCCGATCGCCGCCGGGTTCGTGCTCTCCGTCATGACCCTGAGCTGGCCGGTCTCCGCCGCCCTGAGCCAGCACGTCTACCGCAGGCTGGGCTTTCGCGACACGGCGCTCATCGGCATCGGCGGCGCCGCGCTCTTCCTCTTCGCGTTCCCCTTCCTGCCCTACCCGGGGCAGGCCTGGCAGCCGGCGCTGATCATGCTGCTTCTCGGCGCGGCACTCGGCCTCTTCCAGCTGCCGCTGATCGTCGGGGTGCAGTCCACCGTCGGCTGGTCCGAGCGCGGCACGGCCACGGCGTCCGTCCTCTTCTGCCGCCAGATAGGCCAGACGCTCGGCGCCGCACTCTTCGGCGCGGTCGCCAACTCGGTCCTCACCTCGCGGCTCGGCGGGGCGGGCTCCCTGGACGCGGTGGCCCACGCCCTTGAGGATCCGAACTCGATCGCCGACCCCGAACGGCTGCGCCGCGCGGTCGACTCGGCGGTCGACACGGTGTACGTGGGTGCGGGGTGCGCGGCGGTGATCGCACTCCTCGTCCTGGTGTTCCTCGCCCCTCGGCGGTTTCCGGTAATCGGGGCGGAGGCCCCGGAAAACGGGGAGGTGGGAGCCCTGGAGAGCAGGGAGAACACCGAACTGACGCCACACGAGGGGCACATGAATAGACCGGCCGAATAGACCGACCAACCAGTATGTGCAAAACCCTTCGCGGCTCTACTACTTACAAGTAACGTGCTCGATTCTCACCTCTCGCTCCCTGCGGTCCCGCACCGGACCGACGCCGCGCAAGGAGAACCGGGATGCCCTACCCTCACCACCCCCAAGGCCCCCAAGGCCCGCACCGCCCCCATCACCCCTCTCAGCCCCCTCAACCCCAGCAGCCCCAATACCCCCAACACCCGCATCACGCCTACCACCCCCACCTCCCTCCGTACGACTCCTCCCCCTCCTACCCCACCTACCCCTGGCAGCCCGTCGCACCGCCACCACCCCCACCGCCCCCAAGACTCCCCCGCCACCCCGCACTCGGCCGCCACAGCGACCTGCGCCACCTGCGCAGCGCCTACCGCTGGCAGCGCCGCGTCGCCACCCTCACCGCGCTCGGCTACTTCACGCTCTTCCTGATCCTCTCCGCGTTCGCCCCGTCCCTGATGACGGGCACGGTCACCGGCGGGCTCTCCACCGGACTGCTGCTCGGCCTGTGCCAGGTGCCCGTCACCCTCATCGCCATAGCGCTGTACGAGTTCACGGCCCGCCGCAGGGTCGACCCGCTGGCCGAACGGCTGCGCAAACTGGCGGAGTTGGAGGCCAACCGATGACCTCCGACATCACGCTTGCCGCCGACACGGCAGAGGCCATGTCCCTGGTGGCGTTCACCGCCGTCGTCACCCTCACGCTGCTCCTGTGCGTACTGACGGGCCCCGACCGCGACAACCTCGGCGAGTTCTACACCGGCTACGGCGCCCTCTCGCCGATGCGCAACGGCCTGGCCATCGCGGGCGACTACATCTCGGCGGCGACCGTGCTCGGCACCGGCGGAGTGATCGCGCTCGTCGGGTACGACGGGGTCGTCCTGGCCCTCAGCACCGCCCTGTCCCTGATGCTGCTGATGTTCCTGCTCGCCGAACCCCTGCGCAACGCGGGCCAGTTCACCATGGGCGACGTCCTTGCCCGCCGGATGCCGGGCCGCGCCGTACGCATCACCGCGTGCGCGGCGACGCTGACCGCGCTCCTTCCGCTGATGCTGGTGCAACTGGCGGGCGCGGGCGACCTGCTCTCCTTCATCCTCGGGTTCTCCGGCGAGGGCGTGAAGACGGGATGCGTCATCGCACTCGGCGCACTCATGATCAGTTACGCGGCGATCGGCGGCATGAAGGGCACCGCCCTCATCCAGATCCTGAAGATCGTGATCCTGCTCGGCTCCGGAGTGGTCATCGCCGCCCTGATCCTGCGCCGCTTCGACTGGGACCTGGGCGCCTTGCTCGCCGCCGCCCAGAAGGGCAGCGGGGTCGGCCCGGCCTTCCTCCAGTCCGGACTGCAGTTCCAGGGCGGCCCCAACCCCCGCCTGGACATGATCAGTTCGGAGCTCACGGTGGTGCTAGGCGGCGCATGCCTGCCGCACGTCACGATGCGCATGTACACGGCGCGCAGTGCCCGCGAGGTGCGCCGCTCGCTGTCATGGGCGGTGTCGTCGGTGGCGCTCTTCGTCGTCATCATCGCGATCGTCGGCTTCGGCGCGACGGCGATGCTCGGGCGGGCGGCCATCGCGAAGGCGGACCCGCAGGGCAACACCGCGTATCTCCTCGGCTCCAAGGCGGTGTTCGGCGTGAACGCTTCGACGGCGGAGACCCTCATCTTCACGACCGTCACCACAGCGATCTTCCTGACCCTGCTCGCCTCGGTCGCCGGAATGATCCTGGCCTGCGCCAACTCCCTGGCACACGACGTCTTCGCGCATCTGCGCAGCGGACTCACCCCGCGCCGGGAGATGACACTGGCCCGCGTCTCGGCGCTCGCCATAGGAGGCCTGGCAATCGCCCTCGCCGTCATGGTCCAGCACCACAACCTGCAACCGCTGGTGACGCTGTCGTTCTGCCTGGGCGCATCGGCCCTCGCCCCGGCACTGGTCTACAGCCTCTTCTGGCGCCGCTACACCCGCAGGGGCCTCCTGTGGACCCTGATCGGCGGCACCCTGGGCTCCGTCATCCTCATGACGGGCACCAACCTGGTCTCGGGCGCCCCCACTTCGGCGTTCCCGAACCACGACTTCAACTGGTTCCCGTTCACCACCACGGGCCTGGCTTCCATCCCGCTCGGCTTCCTCCTGGGCTGGCTCGGCACGGTGTCATCGGGCCCACGGGAGTCGGAGGAACAGCGCAAGCGGTACGAGGCGGTGGAGGGCTGGATCCTGGCGGGGGTGACGAGGAGGTAAAACTCGCCGGGGCAATCGACGGCCCCTCCCAGGGGGAACTCGACGCGGGGCAAACGGGTGGGTGGGCGGGAAAAATCCGCCGCGAAGCGGCGGTCTAGGACACCCGCCCGGTCAGCGCAGCGAGACTGCTCCGCACATGCTCCATGTGCGCCCGAATCTCGTCCCACTCCTCCCCGTGCTCCCGCAGCATCCGCTCGGTCTCCCGGGCGATCCCTTCCTCCCGCACCCCCGCGGCAGCGACAAGCTCCGCACCCCGCGCCTCGGCGTCCTCCTGCCCGTGCCTGGCGGACTCCTCCGCCTCGGTGAAGGCCCGCTTCGCCTCGGAGAGGCGGGCCTCCGCGGCGGCCACGAGCGAAGCCTCGTGAGCCTGCGCCTCGGCCTCCCGCAGGGCGATCTCCCGCTCGGCGGCCTCCCAGCGCTCGGCGTGCTCCTTCTCCTGCTCATCCAGGAGCGCGGCACTGCGCTGCCGCGTCTCCCGCAGCGCGGCAAGAGCCTCGCCCCGCCACTCCTTCACGTCACGGCGGGCCGCGATCCGCGACTCGTCCGCGGTCGCCCGGCAGGCGAGCAACCGCTGCCGGGCCCGCTCCTCGCCCTCGCCGAGCAGCTCGACGGCGTACGCACGAGCCGCCTCGCCGCCCTCCCGCGCCTCCGCGTCCGCCACCGCCGTCACGCGC
>NZ_BAAAUG010000115.1:0-2435 GCF_039533825.1 Streptomyces rectiviolaceus | reverse complement strand
TCCTCGCCCAGGGCGAGGATGCTGCGCGCGCGCTCGCTCAGCGTCTCGTACGTCTGAGGGGCGAGCCGCGACACCACGTCCCGCAGCCGCTCCGCCTCCGCCTCCATCTCCTTGGCGAGCACGGTGAGCCGGGCGGCACGTTCCCACGCGCCGTCGCGGTCCTGGGACAGATCGAGGGCGTACGCGTCCACCTGCTCGGGACGGTAGCCCCGTCCGCGCACGGCGACGAAGCCGTGCTCCGACGCGGTTGCACCGCTGCTCATCCTTGAATCCCTCCTCCGACGCACCACGCGCGTACTACGCGATTGGCGCACATCTTGATGGATCAAGCTGAAGTGCCCATAACGCGACACTCCGCGCATCTCATCCGCTCAAGGATGCGTTATTTCTTGGCAGAAGTCGGAATCGAGGGTTGCCGTTTCTTCTCCACGCGGCAGGAACGGCCCTGGCTTGCCCGCACCAAGCCCGCCGCTTCGCGGCGGATCTTTCCCGCCCACCCACCCGATTGCCCGGCAGTGCTCCGGGGTGCTCGGGTGGGTGGGCGGGAAAAATTNNNGCGGCTCGAAAACCGGCGAGGCGCCCGACCCACGCGCAGGGGGTCGAACGCCTCGCACACCTACATGGCCCCCCGCAGGGGCGAACTCAGAGCAGCCCGTCCCACATCTGCTCGAGCAGCACAGACCACCAGCTCTCCGGCGAAGCCAACGCCGCCGGGTCGAGTGCCGCCAGCTGGCCCTGGAAGTCCACCGTCCAGCGCCCCGCCTGCTCCTGGTTCAACCCGAACCGCAGCCGCCACATGCGGCCGAGCAGCGCCAGGCAGCGCGCGAACTCGGGCAGCCCCGTGTTCACGAACTGCGGCGGCACCGGCGCCCCGCCAGGACCCGCCTCCACGGGCACGGCGACGATGTTCGCCGTGCCGTACTGGACGCAGATCGCACGGCCGAAGTCGCTGCCCATGACGAGGTACGAACCGGCGTCCGACGCCGGCTGCACCCCACGCTCCTGAGCCGTCTCGGCGAGCGTCGGCACCGGACGTCCCGGCTGGGCCTGCGCCCAGAAGAACGGGCCGAAGTCCACGGGCAGGCCCGCCACGACGAGCGTGTGCGCCACGATGTCCGGAACGCCCTGCCGGGAGACCGCACGCTGGTCGAAGCGGAAGACGCCGGGCCCGAACGCGCCCACCAGCTCCTGCGCCACACCCTCCGGCGGGATCGGCGGCGCGGGCTGCACCTGCGGCAGCGGCGCACGCACCGGCGCGGGGCGCGCAGGACCGTCCGCGACCTGGTGCAACTCGGCCTGATGCGCGATGAGCTGCTGCATCCCGCCCTGCCGGGACCCGTGGTCCCTGCCGTACGGGGCGATGCTCGTGATCCGCGCCTGCGGCCAGGTCTCACGGATCATCCGGGCGCAGTACGCACCCGGCAGCTCGCAGGACTCCAGCTCGGTGTGGAGTTCGAGCACCTGCTGCGGCGGCACGTTCATGCCGCGCAGCTCATGCAGGATCTGCCACTCCGGGTGCGGAGTACCGGGCGCCGAGCGGCGGATGAGCTGCTGCTCGGAGCCGTCCTGCGCGCGATAGCGGAGTACGGCCTGGTAGCCGGGGCCGACGGTCGGCTGCCCTGTGGGCGGCTGCGGGTAGCCGTAGGGCTGGCCGGGAGCGGCCTGACCGGGAGCGGGAGGCGGCATGCCGGGAGCACCCGGGGCGCCCGGAGCCTGCGGCGGCATGGGCGCGCCGGGGCCACCGACCGCGGGCCCGGCCAGCATCGTCGCCGCGTGGTGGACACCACCGCCGGGAGCACCCGGGGCACCAGGAGGCTGAGCCGCACCGGGAGCACCGGGAGCGCCAGGCGGACCGGGAGGCTGCGGGGCACCAGGAGCACCCGGAGCACCCGGCGGCTTGATCCCACCAGGACCCCCCAGGCTCGGGTCGGCCAGCATCGTCGCCGCGTGGTGCACACCGCCGGGAGGCGTACCCGGAGCACCGGGCGGGCCAGGCGGCTGAGGCGCACCCGGAGCACCGGGCGGACCGGGAGGCTGCGGGGCACCAGGAGCACCCGGAGCACCCGGCGGCTTGATCCCACCAGGACCACCCAGGCTCGGGTCGGCCAGCATCGTCGCCGCGTGGTGGACACCACCGCCGGGGGGCGGGGTGCCCGGAGCGTCCGGAGCCGCGGGCGGCTGCGGTCCGTCGGGGCCGAGCGCCGAGACGAGCTGCGTCGGGACGTAACCGCCCGCCGGGGTGCCCGGAGCACCGGGACCGGACGGCGACGGCGTACCGCCTTGCGGCACACCCGGAGTCCCCGGGGCACTGGGAGGCGGCGGCGCACTCGCACCGCTCCCGCGCGCACCACGCGGCGGAGACTGCGCCTTGCTGGTCGCGGCGTCCGCGATGTCCCCCGCGCCGGGCGGCACGGAGTGCTGGGCGGCGCCGGGAG
>NZ_BAAAUG010000114.1:0-4261 GCF_039533825.1 Streptomyces rectiviolaceus | reverse complement strand
CCCCGGCTCCCGCTCCGGCCCCGGAGCGGCGGGTCCCGGACCATGTCTCCCCGGAGGACGACACCTGGGCGGACGACGACCCCGACCTGGTCGAGTCGGCCCTGTCCGGCCACGATCTGATCGTCCGCGAACTCGGCGCCACGATCGTCGAGGAATACAACAACGAACCCTGACCGCGGGGGCGTCTTAGCCCGCCGGGCACGGCCGGTTTTGTTCCTGCCCCACAGTGCGCCTCCGGCGTTGCTGAGCTCGGCCGTTTCTGCCTCTGTCCCGCCCACCCGCCCGTTTACCCGGCGGTGCGCCTCCGACGTAGGGGGCTCGGTGGGTTCGGTCCCTGTCCCGCCGCTGCGCGGCGGATGTTCCCCGCCCACCCGCCCGTTTACCCCGCAGCGCGCCTGCGGCGTAGGGGCGTCTGCGTCTGCCGTGCGGCCGGTTCTGCTTCTGTCCCGCCGCTGCGCGGCGGATGTTCCCCGCCCGCCCACCCGTTTACCCCGCAGCGCGCCCCCGACGTATGGGCAATGACGCCGCCCCGCCCCGTCCCCACGTGGAGGCGCCACGGGGCAATCGGGTGGGTGGGCGGGAGAGATTCGCCGCGCAGCGGCGGCTAGTCAGGGTGCGGCCCGCAGACGAAGGCAGGGCACCCGCAGCCACGGGAAGCGAATTGGACCCCGGGTTCTGGAGGAACGTACAACCGGCGGAGGCCCTGGACCTGGGGCTCCCGTACGAACGCACTGGCCCGCGCCAGCTAGGCTGACGCCCGTGAAGGTCCTCGTCATCGGCAGTGGTGCCCGCGAACACGCCCTGTGCCGCTCTCTGTCCCTCGACCCCGACGTCTCCGCCCTGTACTGCGCCCCCGGCAACGCCGGCATCGCGGACGTGGCCGAGCTGCACCCGGTCGACGCCCTCGACGGCAGCGCGGTGGCCGCCCTCGCCACCACCCTCGGCGCCGGTCTTGTGATCGTGGGCCCGGAGGCGCCCCTGGTCGCCGGAGTCGCCGACGCCGTACGCGCCGCCGGAATCCCCTGCTTCGGTCCCTCCGAGGAGGCCGCCGAGCTGGAGGGTTCCAAGGCCTTCGCCAAGGACGTGATGGCGGGCGCGAACGTTCCCACCGCCCGGTCGTACGTCTGCACGACCCCCGACGAGGTCGACGAAGCCCTCGACGCCTTCGGAGCGCCGTACGTCGTCAAGGACGACGGGCTCGCCGCCGGCAAGGGCGTCGTCGTGACGGACGACGTCGAGGCCGCCCGCACCCACGCCCTCGCCTGCGACCGCGTCGTCATCGAGGAGTTCCTCGACGGCCCCGAAGTCTCCCTCTTCGCCATCACGGACGGCGTCACCGTCGTACCGCTCCAGCCCGCGCAGGACTTCAAGCGCGCGCTCGACGGGGACGAAGGGCCGAACACGGGCGGCATGGGCGCCTACTCGCCCCTCCCCTGGGCCGACCCGAAGCTGGTCGACGAGGTCATGCAGAGCGTGCTGCAGCCGACCGTCGACGAGCTGCGGCGACGCGGCACCCCGTTCTCGGGGCTGCTGTACGCGGGCCTCGCGATCACCAGCCGCGGCGTACGCGTCATCGAGTTCAACGCCCGCTTCGGGGACCCGGAGACGCAGGTCGTCCTCGCCCGCCTGAAGACCCCGCTCGCCGGAGTCCTGCTGGCCGCCGCGAACGGCACCCTCGTCGACCTCCCGCCGCTGCGCTGGAGCGACGACGCCGCGGTGACCGTGGTCATCGCCTCGCACAACTACCCGGAGACCCCGCGCACCGGCGACCCCATCGAGGGCCTTGGCGATGTCGCGGCACAGGATGCCCCGGACGCGTACGTCCTGCACGCGGGGACGAAGCGCGACGGCGACGCCGTGGTCAGCGCGGGCGGCCGTGTGCTCTCCGTGACGGCGACCGGCACGGACCTGACCGCGGCGCGCGAGCGCGCGTACGCGGCGCTGTCCCGCATCCGCCTCGACGGCTCCCAGCACCGCACGGACATCGCGGCGAAGGCGGCGGCAGAGGCGTAGTCAAAGGTCGCCCACGCGCCCCACGCGCCACCCACCAACGGCTCACAGGCCCCGGATCTGACACTGGATCCGGGGCCTGACCGTCATATACCTCTGCCCAAAGCCATTCGATCGAGTGACCGCTGGCCCATCCGGCTGACGATGCCCGGCGCCCCAACTAGGGTGCGGCGCAAGCGGTTCAGGCGCCCAGAGCCAAACAGACCACCGGCATTGCGATGTCAGTGGCGGGTGCCACAGTGGGGGAGTGAGCAAATCCATCGGCGGCTGCCGTCCGCCCGTCGTCCCGGCCCCCGGCCGGGCAGCAGGCGGCACAGGCAGCAGGGGGTGACATCGGTCGTGTCAGGTACGGGTGTGGAGGTGGGCGTGCAGTCCGCGCGTTCCCAGGCGCTCGCCGTGCTGCGCATCCGCAGCAGGGCGCTGGCCGTCGCACTGCTGCCCGCGGCCGTCGCCGTCGTGCTGATCGCCGGCGGGGCCACGGGCCATATGACCGGCGGGAGTTGGGACGCCGTGCGTGGCGTCGTGATCGCCGTAGCCGTCGTCGTCCTGCTCGCCGCCGCGGGCATCGCGCTCGTGGTCGCGCGGTCCAGGCCCGCCGTCAGCCCGACCGTCCCGATCGCCGAGGGCTCGGCCCCCGATCTGTATCGCATGGTGCGGGACCTCGCCGACCGCCTGGACGTGCCCGCTCCCTCGGCGATAGCGCTCACCCCGGACTGCGACAGCTGGCTCGAGGACCGCACGCACCCGGCGCACGGCCCGCCCGCGGAGGCCACCGGCCCGGCGCAGGACAAGGACGAGGCCAACGGCGTACGTGACAGTCGCCCTGCCCCGCGCCGCCAGGCCCCCGTGGCTCCGGTGCTCGTCATCGGCTCCCCGTTCCTGTGGTGGATGCGGGTCGGCGAGCTCCGCGCGGTGCTCGCCCCGGTCGTTGCGGGCACAGGTCCCTCGGCGCATCCCGACATAGCCGCGGCCCGGCGCTTCATCCGCGGGCTCGACGCCGCGGTCGCGGTCACCTCCGCACCGGGGCGAGGTCCGCTCGTGCGCGCGGTCCTGGGCGGCGCCGGATGGGTCACGCGGCTGCTGCTGCGCAGCTGCCGGGGGCATGCCGGTGAGATGGAGCGCGGGGTCGCGGCAGCCGCCGCCGAGCGCGCTCAGGCCGTGGACTACGGCGTGCGGATCGTCGCCCAGGAGCAGGTGGGCCTGGCGTACGCAGGGTGGGACCGCCTCCTGACCAAGGTCGCGCTGCCCGCCTGGCGGATGGGCCGCTGGCCGTCGCGCCTTGACGCGGGCGTCGTCTCCGCCCTCACCGAGCTCTCCCGCAGGGACCGTCTGGCCGAGGGCTTCACGTCCCGCCTGGGCGAGCGCCCCGCCTGTGACCTCCTGGAGGAGCCGGGCTCGGTGGACGAGGCGGCTTCGCTGCTCGCCGCCCGCCTCTTCCATGGTGGCCCCGCCGAGCAGGGCCCGGACTGGGCTCCGGTGGCGTGGCAGGAGTATCCGGACGAGGTCGTCGACCGCAAGTGGCGCATGGACGCGGCCCGCCTCCACCGGGTCCTGGACTCCCTGGGCGTCAGCCACTCCGCCGACCCGACGGCACCCGACTCCAAGAGGCCGACGCTGGGCCGCGTACTGGACCATCTGACGGCGGAGGGCGACGGGACGAACCCCGCCGAGCCCACCGCGGCCACGGCCGCGGTGGACGCCGAAGCCGACCCGGAACACGTCCCGGCCCAGGCCCACCCCCTGGACCTCATCCCCGACGGCGAAGACTTCCCCGACGTCGAAGAATCCACCGACGGCCCCGGCGGACTCCTGGCCGCAGGCCTCACGGCGGAGCTCGCCCGCGAGGAAGCCGCTGCCCCGCCCCGCCCCGCGCCCACGGGACAGGGCCCTGACGACGCGCTCTGGGACGACGGCATGCTGCCGCTGTTCCCGCTCCAGCCGCCGCGCACGGGACGGGAGTTGCTGGCCGATCACGTCACGGCGCTGGTCTGCTGCGCGGCCGTGGACACGGCGGGCGCGGCCCCCGGCCTCGACTGGCTGGACGGCCCGTCCCTCCTGATCGACGGCGAGCGCGCGGCGGACCTCTCGCCGCACGTCCTGAGCCTCGTGGAGGACGGCGACCCCATCCCGCTGCGCGGCTGGCTGGCCCGCCTGGGCGTCCGCCCAGAAAAACCGGTCCGCCTGGTCTAACCCAAGCCCGCCCCCCCCGGGCCGCTTGGCCAAAGCCCGTCCTCGGCCCCCCGGCCCGCGC
>NZ_BAAAUG010000113.1:0-63075 GCF_039533825.1 Streptomyces rectiviolaceus | reverse complement strand
CCGCCGACGCGGCTCCGGCCGCACCGGCCAGGGCACCGGAGGACATGCCGTCCGCGGCGCCGCCACCGGTCTCGACCCCGCCCACGGGGACGGATCCGACCGCCGCACCCTTGACCACACCGCAGTTGGTCGGAGCGGTGGCCTCCTGGGGAAGCTTCGGGTCGAGTTCGCTCTTGCCCGCGCCCTCGAAGTCGTACTTGCCGTTGTCGTTGCGGTCGACGCCGTGCTGCACGATGTGCAGGTCCTTGATCTGCTCGACCACGTCCTGCCCCACGGTGATGGTCCGCTTGTACGAGACCTTGCCCTGCGCGTCGGCGACCGGCATCCGGTCGACGGCGAGGCCGCTGCCCGCGTCGGTGTCCCCGGATTCGGTCAGCGAGATGTTGATGTCGCCGTAGTGGACGGTGGCCTCGGTGTTGTCGAGGATGCCGTCGCCGTTGGTGTCGTCGGCGTCGTCCGGGCACTGGAAGTCGTGCCCGTCGGTGGACCCGTGCAAGTGCTGCGCGGACGGCTGCCCCGGCACCATGCCCTCGGACTTGATCCACACGGTCAGCGCGTTGCCACGCAGGCTCAGGAGGGCCGTCCCCGTGGACCCGGAGTCGTTCAGCTGCTCCAGGTCGATCTGAAAGGCCGGGGTGTCCGCCGCGAACACCGGCGACGCGACGGCCACGGTGAGCAGGGCGACGGGCAGAGCGGCGAGCGCCGCGAGAAGTCCGGTTCGCTTGGGCATCACGTTCGTTCCATTTCCGCGGCACCCGAGAAGGCCGCATCTCGTACGGAATTCCTGGCGATGCCCAAGCGATCCACCGAACGCCACAGGGCATCAACTCTCCCTGACTGCAAGGCAGTTGACGGACAAGAGGCCTGATGATCGTCGACCCCTCGCTGCGAGCCATGCAGTTACCTATGAAACGCAACGAGACTCGTGGGTGTTCAAATTGAGCGCGGAACTCTGCCCTGGACTGCCGTCGACTTCCCCCTCCCTACGAAGGAAGGAGCACCGGCCATGGCATCCGAGTGGGGCTGGGACAGCGGCGAAGGTCTGCTGGGCATCGACGACCCCGCCGAGTGGGACGCCGCGTACGAACGCCGCGAGAACCATCTCGGTACAGCGGCAATCGGGCTGGCCTTCAATTGCTCGCTGTCGGAGGCGTCGCCTCGGATCGTCAGGGCGACACAGTTGCCGGACACCGAGCAGCGGGCATACGCGTTCACCGCCGCGGGCACGGCCGCTCGACTCAATGGAGAGCTGACGCCAGAGTTGTACGCTGCGCTGCGCGAGGAGGGGCACAAAGGCCTCGCAGAGTACGCCATCGACGACACACTGGCCTTCGTACCGTTCCGCGACCTGCCGCCGTGGCTCAAGCGGCGGAAGGTGATCACGTCTGTGCGCAACAAGCTGGAGAGTTGGTGGCTGCGATCCGGGGAAACGATCGAAGACGCCTGGCAGACCCTGCGCCGACGCGGCTGACATGGGGAGAGGCGGAGATGGCCTCCGGGTGGGACTGGGAAGGCGACGAGAGCCTGCTGCGCTTCGACGACCCCGCTGAGTGGGACGCGGCGCAGGAACGCGGCGAGGGCCCTTTGGGCTCCGCAGTGATCGGGCTGGCCTTCAACTGCTCTCTGGCTGACGCATCGCCTCGCATCATCAAGGCGATGCAGTTGCCGGACCACGGGCAGCGAGGATTCGCGTACACCGCGGTCGGCGTCGCGGCCCGGGTCAACGGCGGACTCACCCCGGAGCTGTTCGCCGCGTTGCGCGCGGAGGGTCATCGTGGCTTCGCCGAGACCGCTGTCGACGACACCCTCGACTATGTGCCGTTCCGGGAGCTGCCGCTGTGGTTCAAGTGGCGGACGGTCGCGTCAAAGGTGCAGGACAAGCTGGCGACCTGGCGGCTGAACGTCACGTACGCGGCCGAGGACGCCCGGAAGGCCCTGCGCCGACGCCGGACCTGAGCAACGCCGACGCCGGACCTGAGCAACGTGCAACGCCCCCCGCTACAACCCCGCGATCGCGTTCCACCGCTTCGCGAACTCCGTGCGCTCCTCCGACGTGATGTCCCGCGCGATCGCGAGCCGCTTCCGCATCGCGTCGTCCGGGAAGATCAGCGGGTCCTCGGCCAGCGAGGCCAGTTCCTTGTCCTTGGACGAGGCGAGGATGTCGCGGGCCGCGGGCACCGGGCAGACGTAGTTGACCCAGGCGGCCAGCTCCGCGGCCACCTCCGGCTCGTAGTAGTAGTCGATGAGCCGTTCCGCGTTCTGCTTGTGGCGGGCCAGGTTGGGGATCATCAAGGACTCCGCCCACAGTTCCGCCCCCTCCTCGGGGACGACGAACTCGATGTCCGGGTCGTCCGCCTGGAGCTGGATCACGTCACCGCTGTAGGCCTGGCAGGCCAGGACGTCGCCGCTGGAGAGGTCCTTGATGTAGTCGTTACCGGTGAATCGGCGGATGTGCTTCGAGGCCACCAGCTTCTCCACCCGGTCGCACACCGCGTGGAAGTCGTCGGCCTTCCACTTGGTGATGTCGACCCCGTCCCCCTGCATCAGCAGCGCGAACGACTCGTCGAGCCCGGAGAGCAGCGTGACCCGGCCCTTGAGATCGTCGTCCCACAGGTCGGAGACGTGCTTGATCTCCCGGCCGAGCTTGCGCTTGTTGTACGCGATGCCGGTGATGCCGGACTGCCAGGGCACCGTGTTCTTGCGGCCGGGGTCGAAGCTGGGCGAACGCAGCAGCGGGTCCAGGTACTTGGTGACGTTCGGCTGCCTGCTCCGGTCCATCGCCTGGACCCACCCCAGGCGCACGAAGCGGGCGCACATCCAGTCGCTGATGACGATGAGGTCGCGCCCCGTCTCCTGGTGGTTCATCAGGGACGGGCTTATCTTGCCGAAGAACTCGTCGTTGTCGTTGATCTCCTCCGTGTAGCGGACGTCGATGCCGGTCCGCTTCTCGAAGGCGTCGAGCGAGGGCCGCTTCGTCGAGTCGTCGTCATCGGTGTCGATGTACAGCGGCCAGTTCGCGAAGCTCAGCGTCTTGTCCTGCCGGGAGCGGTCCCCGGCGGCGCGCTCGCCGGGTCCGATGTACGCGGCGGGCACACCACAGCCCGCGAGCGTACTGACGGCCGCCCCGCCGCCGAGGGCACGCAGCAGGGACCTACGGGAGACTGAGGAGGCTCTGGGGTTCGCTCGCACCCCGGCAGCATGCGCCTGCGTGTCACGTACAGGCAATGGACGCTGCGTCGAGCCGAGCGGTCGGGAAGCGACACCCTGTCGATTCGGGAAACGACAGGATGCCGATCACACGGGCGCCAGCCACCCCGCGAGGTCCCCCGCCGTGATCCGCACCGCCGCGGCCGCGTCGACCGGCCCCGGGTAGAGGCGGTAGACCGTGCCGGAAGCGACCTCGTCCGCCCCCTCCAACTCACCGTGCAGGAGCGCCAGAAGAGCGCGCAGGCCCGCGAGCTCGGGCTCCGCGCGCAGCTCGTCCGGCTCCCAGCCGTCACGGACGCGCAGCGCGAAGTCGGCGCGCGGCTCGTCATCGGCACGGCGGTACCCCCACAGGACATGGCCACGGCCGCGCACGTACACGGGGCCGTCGGTGCGGGCAGCCGCCGTCCAGCAGGCGAGGTCCCACAGGGTGGCCCGGCCGCGCGGCCGGAAGGTGTCGAGCAAGTCGTTGCCCATCCGGCCGAGCTGCTTGCGGTAGCGCCACACGTCGTGGTTGCCGTCGCCCGTGGCCAGGGTGACGTCCGCCCACCAGGCGCGGCGCGTCCGCAGGTCGACGATCATCGGCACGCGCAGCGCCGCGTCACCCGCGAGGTCGAAGCGCTGCCGGATGGTGCGCGGGTCGTACGCCCCCCGCGCCTTGCCCGCGACGCCGCCGACCGCCATGAACCCCGCGAAGGCGTCCGGGAGTTCGTCGAAGGGGACGTTGTTGTACGAGAGGACCGCGGGCACGACGAAGCGCACCCCCACGTGGGCCAGCCGCGGCAGGTCCAGGTCCAGGTACTCCGTGGCGCCGTGCGGGGCGGGCGCCGACGTCAGGTCCCCGGAGTGCCGGGCGGCGCCGCCCGCGTACGCCAGATGCGTGTAGTCGCACAGGCCGACGAAGCGCCACAGGTCGTCGTAGAGCGCGACGGACAGGTCGAGGTCGACGCGCACGCCCTTGGGCTGCAGCCAGTGCAGGAAGAGCCGCACGGTCTCGCTGTCCGCGGGCATGGGCAGCGAGCTGCCGCGCGGCACCGCCACCAGCGAGGCCGCCGACGCGCGCTCGGCGAACGGCACCGGCAGATCGGCGAGCGAGGCGTCGATGACGGCCACGTCGTACCGCTCGCCATCCCCCCCACCAGCAGCGAGCCGCCGCACCGCCTCCGCCTCGATCAGCTCCCCGGCACGCCCCGCCACGCGGGCAGGCAGCGGCGGCCGCTGGTCCTCGACGGCGTACGCCTTGGTGACGCGCCCGCGCGGGAAGAAGACGCGGCGGTGCCCCGGCACGGCACGGACCTTCATGCGGCCGTACGCACCGAGCAGCGGCCCGGGTCCGGAGCGGGGCAGCGCGTCCGCGAGCGCCTCGCCCAGCGCCTCCGGCAGGGTCGCCGAGCCCGACCGGGCCAGCAACAGGTCCAGGCGGCGCAGGAGTTCACCGGGCCGCTCGCGCAGCAGCCCGGCCGCGGCCGTGGTGTCCCAGTGGCCGAGTGCCTCCTCGACGCGCCCCTGCCAGGTGACGATCCGCAGCCGGTCACCCTCGATGCGGACGTCCTCGTGCCGGGCGGCCTCGGCGAGCAGCACCTCACAGAGCGCGGAGTCCCCGATGCGGGTCCCGCGCAGGACGGCGAAGGCGAGCGCCACGCGCGCGTGGCGGTGTGCCTGCTCGAAGGGGTGCAGGATTTCGCCGACCCGCTTCCAGGCGCGCGGGTTGCGGGCCATGTCCTCGGCCAGGCGCCGCAGGTCGAACCCGTCGAGCAGGCCGAGGAGTTCACGGCGGACGGGACGCGAAAGCCCGCGCAGGCGCGGCAGTTCGAGCAGGTCGGGGTCGCCCCCGGAACGTATGACGAGCATCCGCAGGACATCCGTTGCGGTGTCCGCGTACTGCCCCACGAGCGCGCGTACGTCCGGCACATCGAGCAGCGGCGCGAGGGCGAGCGCCTTGCTCTCGCGCAAGGGTATGTCGGCCGGGAGCCAGTCGGTGGCGTCGGCCGGGTCCACGTGCCCGAGCAGCAGGACCAGGTCGTCGTGGTCCTGGGGGTTCAGGGGCGTGCGGCGGGCCAGCAGCGCGGCGAGTTCGGCGTCGGCGTCGCCCGGCGCGCCGAGGCGCAACGCGCGCAGGACCTCGCCGCCGTCGCCGCCGAGTCCGGCACCGGAGTCGATCCAGGGGTCGGTGGGCCCGTCCGTCTCGTAGCGGTTCTCGCAGATCTGGCAGGCGTACCAGACACAGCAGTCCTCGCAGCAGCCCCAGTCGTCCTTGATGCGGTGGCATTCGTCGCACAGCAGGTGCCCGCAGGGCGCGAGCGCGCGGACGCGGACCTTGGTGCCCGCGCAGTTCATACAGGGCTGATGCGGCTGGGCGGCGAGGTGCGCCGCCACGAGGGTGACGAAGCGGTCGTACGCGTGCTGGTACGGGATGTCGTCGGGGAAGCGCCGGAACAGCGGGGCGTGGTGGCGGTCCGAGCCCATCAGCGCGTCGACGTCCGCGAGCAGCTTCATGCCGGTCGCGGCGAGGTCGGCGACGGAGAGGGCGGTCAGCGCGTGGCGCAGCGGGGCGGTCAACAGGTGCCCGCGGTCGGCGAGTTCGGCCTCGAGGACGACCACGCCTGCGTCGGTCACGGCGGTCCGTCCGGCGCCGGAGGGAACGTACACACTCTGGCGGCGGCGCAGCAGCAGCCCCGCGAGATCGTCGGCCGTCGTCGTCATCAGGTCACACCCCCGTAGTGCGGAGACGCGGGGGCGGGGAGTGGGCGCGCTACGGATCTTTTACAGAGAAGAGGAAGAAGGAAGCACACCACGGAGCCGCCCCCGCGTACGTGACGGTACGCGGGGGCGGCGGGGCCGGGCATCCCAATTAGCCCAGGGCCAGGGAGGATTAACCCTCGATCGACGTCATGACGTGCTTGATGCGCGTGTAGTCGTCGAAGCCGTACGCCGAGAGGTCCTTGCCGTAGCCGGACTTCTTGAAGCCGCCGTGCGGCATCTCAGCGACCAGCGGGATGTGCGTGTTGATCCAGACGCAGCCGAAGTCGAGGACCTTGGACATGCGCATGGCGCGCGCGTGGTTCTGCGTCCAGATCGAGGAGGCCAGGGCGTAGTCCACGCCGTTGGCGTACGAGATGGCCTGCGCCTCGTCCGTGAAGGACTGGACGGTGATGACCGGGCCGAAGACCTCGTTCTGGATGATCTCGTCGTCCTGCTTCAGGCCCGAGACGACGGTCGGGGCGTAGAAGAAGCCCTTCTCGCCGACGCGCCGGCCGCCCGCCTCGACCTTGGCGTGCGCCGGAAGGCGGTCGATGAAGCCGGAGACCTGCTTCAGCTGGTTGGCGTTGTTGAGCGGGCCGAAGAGCACGTCCTCGTCGTCCGGCTGGCCGGTCTTGGTGTCGGCCGCGGCCTTGGCGAGCGCGGTCACGAACTCGTCGTGGATGGACTCGTGGACGATCACGCGCGTGGCGGCCGTACAGTCCTGGCCCGCGTTGAAGAAGCCCGCCACGGAGATGTCCTCGACGGCCTTGGCGATGTCGGCGTCCTCGAAGACGACGACCGGCGCCTTGCCGCCCAGCTCCAGGTGGACCCGCTTGAGGTCCTTGGACGCGGACTCGGCGACCTGCATGCCGGCGCGCACGGAGCCGGTGATGGAGGCCATCGCCGGGGTGTGGTGCTCGACCATCGCGCGGCCGGTGTCACGGTCACCGCAGACGACGTTGAAGACGCCCTTGGGGACGATCGAGCCGATGATCTCGGCCATCAGGACGGTCGACGCGGGGGTCGTGTCCGAGGGCTTGAGGACGACGGTGTTGCCCGCGGCGAGCGCCGGGGCGAACTTCCAGACGCCCATCATCATCGGGTAGTTCCAGGGCGCGACCTGCGCGCAGACGCCGATCGGCTCGCGGCGGATGATGGAGGTCAGACCCTCCATGTACTCGCCGGCCGCGCGGCCTTCGAGCATCCGGGCCGCGCCCGCGAAGAAGCGGATCTGGTCGACCATGGGCGGGATTTCCTCGGACCGCGTGAGGCCGGTCGGCTTGCCGGTGTTCTCGACCTCGGCCGCGATGAGCTCCTCGGCGCGCTCCTCGAAGGCGTCGGCGATCTTCAGCAGGGCCTTCTGACGCTCGGCGGGCGTCAGGTCACGCCAGGCGGGGAACGCGGCGGCGGCGGCCTCCATGGCGGCGTCGACGTCGGCCTGCCCCGACAGGGGCGCGGTGGCGTAGGACTCGCCGTTGGCCGGGTTGACGACCTCGGTGGTCCGCCCGTCGGCGGCGTCCCGGAATTCGCCGTTGATGTAGTTACGCAGACGGCGCAGCTCGGTGGTCACTTCCGGCCCTCCAGTCAGATGTCCATTGGATGAGACACCCACCCTAGTCGGTGTACCGACGCTTTCAACATACCCGGAGCCCCATAGCTGCGAAATCCGTGACTATTGAAGCTCCAAACAACGAATTTCATCGATCTGACCTTGCGGAACTGACGAGTCCTGTGCACCATGGGGTCGTGGCCAGTCGCAGCGCAGATTCCAGTAGTTCCCGGCACGGGAACAGCTCTTCTTCCATCGACGCCGTCTCCCTGGCGATCATCGAACAGCTTCAGGAGGACGGACGCCGCCCGTACGCCGCCATCGGCAAGGCCGTGGGCCTTTCCGAAGCGGCCGTGCGCCAGCGCGTCCAGAAGCTGCTCGACCAGGGCGTCATGCAGATCGTCGCCGTCACGGACCCGCTCACCGTGGGGTTCCGGCGCCAGGCGATGGTCGGCATCAACGTCGAGGGGGACCTGGATCCCGTCGCGGAGGCGCTGACGGCCATGGCCGAGTGTGAGTACGTGGTGATGACCGCGGGCTCCTTCGACCTGATGGTGGAGGTCGTCTGCGAGGACGACGACCACCTTCTCGAAGTGATCAACAAGCGCATCCGCGCCCTCCCCGGCGTGCGCTCCACCGAGAGCTTCGTCTATCTGAAGCTCAAGAAGCAGACCTATATGTGGGGAACCCGATAGCCGTGAGCAAGGACCTCAGCCGAACCGCGTACGACCACCTGTGGATGCACTTCACCCGCATGTCGGACTACGAGAACGCACCCGTGCCCACCATCGTGCGTGGCGAAGGCACCTACATCTACGACGACAAGGGCAAGAAGTACCTGGACGGTCTGTCCGGCCTCTTCGTCGTCAACGCCGGACACGGTCGTCATGAGCTCGCCGAGACCGCGTACAAGCAGGCGCAGGAGCTGGCCTTCTTCCCGGTGTGGAGCTACGCCCACCCGAAGGCCGTCGAGCTGGCGGAACGTTTGGCCAACTACGCGCCCGGCGACCTCAACAAGGTCTTCTTCACCACCGGTGGCGGCGAGGCCGTCGAGACCGCGTGGAAGCTGGCGAAGCAGTACCACAAGCTCACCGGCAACCACCAGAAGTACAAGGTCATCTCCCGCGCGGTCGCCTACCACGGCACCCCGCAGGGCGCCCTGTCCATCACCGGCCTGCCGGCCCTCAAGGCACCCTTCGAGCCGCTCGTCCCGGGCGCGCACAAGGTGCCGAACACGAACATCTACCGTGCCCCGATCCACGGCGACGACCCGGTGGCCTTCGGCCGCTGGGCCGCCGACCAGATCGAGCAGGAGATCCTCTTCGAGGGCCCCGACACGGTCGCCGCCGTGTTCCTGGAGCCGGTGCAGAACGCCGGTGGCTGCTTCCCGCCCCCGCCCGGGTACTTCCAGCGGGTGCGCGAGATCTGCGACAAGTACGACGTGCTGCTCGTCTCTGACGAGGTCATCTGCTCCTTCGGCCGCCTCGGCACGATGTTCGCCTGTGACAAGTTCGACTACATCCCGGACATGATCACCTGCGCCAAGGGCATGACGTCGGGCTACTCCCCGATCGGCGCCTGCATCATCTCGGACAGGCTCGCGGAGCCGTTCTACAAGGGTGACAACACCTTCCTGCACGGCTACACCTTCGGCGGCCACCCGGTCTCGGCCGCGGTCGGCATCGCCAACCTCGACATCTTCGAGAAGGAGGGTCTGAACCAGCACGTCCTCGACAACGAGGACGCGTTCTACCAGACCCTGCGCAAGCTGCACGACCTGCCGATCGTCGGCGACGTCCGCGGCAACGGCTTCTTCTACGGCATCGAGCTCGTGAAGGACAAGGCCACCAAGGAGACGTTCAACGACGAGGAGACCGAGCGCGTCCTGTACGGCTTCCTCTCCAAGGCGCTGTACGAGAACGGCCTGTACTGCCGCGCCGACGACCGTGGCGACCCGGTCGTCCAGCTCGCCCCGCCGCTGATCTCCACCCAGGAGACCTTCGACGAGATCGAGGGCATCCTGCGCCAGGTCCTCACGGAGGCGTGGACGAAGCTCTGATCCATGGGATCCCTCTCCGGGATCCATAGTGTGATCGAGTGATCAACACCGGCCCCGGGGGCGCCCGTTCGAGTGAGAACGGGCGCCCCCGGGCCGCGTCGTTTCCAGGCATCGCGGCCTGGATCCCTAGCGTGCCCAGTGACCGATCGGCCCCGCCTTCGTTCCCCCGTACGGGGGAGGCAAACTGATCTGAACCGAGGTGTACGTGATGGTGGCCCCGCCGGACAACGACGTGCTGTGGGCACGCGCCCTGCACGTCACACACAACGGCTCGCCCGCGCTCACCGGCGTATCGCTGGGCGTGCGCGAGGGCGAGATCCTCGCCGTCACCGGCCCGCGCGGCAGCGGCAAAACGACTCTCCTGCGCTGTCTCTCCGGCCAGCTCCTGCCCGAGCAGGGCGAGGTCTGGTTCAACAGCACGCCGGTGCACACGATGGGCCCGGTGGTCCGCGAGCGCCTGCGCCGCGACCGCTTCGGCTGGATCGACCCGGAGCCGCACCTCGTGCCCGAGCTCACGGCCTGGGAGAACGTCGCGCTGCCGCTGATGCTGCGCGGCGCATCGCACCGGGGCTCCAGGACCACCGCCCAGGAGTGGCTGGAGCGCCTCGACATCGGTGACTGTGCCCGCAAGCGGCCGCACGCACTGCTGCAGGCCCAGCGCCAGCGCATCGTCATCGCCCGCGCCCTGGTCACGATGCCGTCCGTGATCTTCGCCGACGAGCCGACCGCGCCGCTGCACCGCGCCGACCGCGCCCACGTCCTTCGTACGCTGACGACCGCGGCCCGTTCGCACGGCATCACGGTCGTCCTCGCCACGCACGACGCGGAGGTCGCCGCCCTCGCGGACCGGACTCTCACGCTGCTCGACGGGCGGCGCGTGAACACGGTGCACCTGCCGGGGACGGGAGAGCTGGCGGCGGAGGGCGGTGGCGGGGACGCGGCCGGTGCCGGTGCCGGTGCCGGTGACCCGAGCGGTGGCGGTGCCTCCGGCTCCGCCTCGGTCGCTGCCGGTGCCTCCGCCTCCGCCTCCGCAAAGGGCGATTCCGACGACGCGGAAGGCCGGGCCGCGTGCTCGCTCTCCGTCTAGCCCGCGGGGCCCACCCCCTGGTCCAGCTGCGCAGGCTGCTCGTCGCCGCCGCGTCGGCCGGTACCGGCTTCCTGCTGCTGTGCACGCTGGGGTACGCGATGGGACACCCGGACGCGTCCGGCGGGGCCCTGCTGCGGCTCGCCTGGTGCGTGGCGCCGATCGCCGCCACCGTGTACTTCGCCGTCACCGTCGCGCGCACCGACCCGGCGACCCGGCCGCGCTCCGGGCTCTCCGCGGTGGGGCTCGGCCCGGCCAAGCTCACGGTGCTCGCCGCGATCTCCACGGCCGTGGCGTGCACGCTCGGCTCGATGGTGGCGCTCCTGTTCTTCCTGCACCTGCGCGGCGATCTGACGGGGCTGCCGTTCGACGGCGCCGCGGCCGGACTGCTCGCCGCCGAGCAGCCGCTGCCCCTTCCCGCGGCGCTCACCCTGCTCGCCCTGGTCCCGCTGATCGCCTCCGCGGCCAGCGCGGCCGCACTGCGGCCCAAGGCCGCGAAGCCCGGCGACAAGCAGGACGAACCGGCGCGGCAGGAGGGCCCGGCCACGCCGGCCGCACCGCCGAGCGGGCTGCCCTGGGGGGTCGCGCTGCTGGCGGCTGGCCTCGCCGTCGAGGCGTACGCGAGCCGCTCCCCCGGTGCGTCGGACCTCAGAATGCCGGGCGGCCTGACCGGCAGCCCCGCGGGCGTGCTCGCCGGGTGGACGCTCACGGCGATCGGCCTCGCGCTCGCGGGCCCCGGCCTCACCTATCAGTGCGGGCGGATCCTGCAGGCGGTCAGGCCCGGGGCGATGCGGCTCCTCGCCGGGCGCGGGCTGCAGGAGGAGGCCCAGCGGATCGGGCGGCCGCTCGGGGTGCTCTGTGTGGTGGGCTCCGGGGCGTACGCGGCGCTCACGCTGCACTCCGGTGCCCGGCCCGACATCGGCCCGCTGACCACGCTCGGCTCGCTGCTCGTCGCGGGCTGCGCGGTCCTGACCCTGGCCACGGCCGCGATCGAGGCCAAGCACGCCCGCTCGGACACGACGTCCGCGCTGCTCAAGATCGGGGCGCCCGCGTCGATGCTGCGCGGCACTGCGGCGCTGCGCGCAGGCGCGCTCGCGGCCGTGTTCGGGCCGCTGACCTGGGTGGTCGCTGAGCTGGCCGCGCTGCCGCTCGCAGGCTGAGCGGCCTGCGCCGAACGCGCGGAAAGAAAGTCCGCGACGGGCGATGAGTTCTGCGTCGAACGCACGTCTACCCCTCCGTAAGACACGGAACGCACGCGCCACGCAGAACTCACCGCAACGGGAGACACCTCATGTACCAGCAGATGATCTTCGTGAACCTCGCCGTGAACGACGTCGACAGCTCGAAGAAGTTCTTCACGGAGCTCGGCTACACGATCAACCCCCAGTTCTCGACGGACGACTGCGCCTGCGTCGTGATCAGCGACACGATCATCGCGATGCTCCTGAGCAAGCCGCGCTACCAGGACTTCACGAAGAAGGAGATCGCGGACGCGACGACGACCAGCGAGACACTGCTCTGTCTGAGCGCCGAGAGCCGCGAGAAGGTCGACGAGCTGGTCGACAAGGCCGTGGCGGCCGGTGGCACGGCGGGCAAGACGCAGGACTTCGGCATGATGTACGGCCGCGCGTTCGACGACCTGGACGGCCACACCTGGGAAATCATGTGGATGGACGAGTCCGAGGTCCAGGGCTGACGACGGCGCCTTGCACGGCCTGCTTAGCATGGGCGGATGCAGCCGACTCCCGAACCCGCATCCGCCCCCAGGCCCTCTCCCCGACTCCCGGGCGGCGACCGCGAGATCGAGTCGCTCGACGAGTTCGACGAGATCGCCGCGAGCGGCTCGCTCGCCGGGTGCCGCGTCCAGGCCATAGACCTGATGGCGCGTACGTCCGCGTTGACGGCCTGCGACGCCACGGGCGCCGTGTTCCTCGGCTGCGCCATGGAGCAGAGCGCGGTGGACGCGATGCGGACCGCCGGGGCACTGGTGTTCCCGCCCGTCCCCGGCCTGCCGTTCGACCCGTACCGCGGTCTTCTCTACACGCCGGACGAACTGTTCGCGGGACTCTCCGAGGGTGGGTACGAGGCGACTCCTGACGCCCGCGCGTACGCCTGGTTCCAGGAGACCAAGGCCGACGGCGACGTCTTCTCCTCGATGCTCCGCGCGATCCACGACGACTCGATCTCGGACGCCCTGGACGAACTGCTCGTCAGCGCGCGGGTGGTGGGCGTCATGGGCGGCCACGCGATGGCCCGCGGCACGGACGCGTACGAGGGTGCGGCACGGCTCGGCCGCTCGCTCGCCCGCGCCGGGTTCACGGTCGCCACGGGTGGCGGCCCCGGCGCGATGGAGGCGGCGAACCTGGGCGCGTACGCATCCGTCTTCCGCGACGAGATGCTGGACGAGGCGCTCGAACTCCTCGCCAAGGCACCGTCCTTCACCCCCTCGATCACCGAGTGGGCGCGGGCGGCCTTCGACGTACGCGACCGCTGGCCGTCCGGCGGCGCGTCGGTGGGCATCCCCACCTGGTTCTACGGCCACGAACCGCCGAACGCCTTCGCCACCCACCTGGCCAAGTACTTCGCCAACGCCACCCGCGAGGACGGCCTCCTGGCTCGCTCGAACGCGGGCGTGATCTTCCTCCCGGGGGCGGCGGGCACGCTCCAGGAAATCTTCGACGCGGCCACGCCGAACTACTACGAGTCCCGTGGCGAACCGGCCCCGATGATCCTGGTGAACCACGAACACTGGACGGAACGCCTCCCGGCGTGGCCACTGCTGCAGGCGCTGGCGCGTGGCAGGTCCATGGAGTCGAGGATCGCGCTGGTGGACACGGTGGAGGAGGCGCCGGACACGCTGCGGAGCTTCAGCCCGTCCGGCGTTTGAGGACGAACTCGGCGGAGCCGCAAGTGTCACAGCCGGGAAGGGGCGGGCTGGGGGCAAATCATCCGAACGAAGCCCGCTCCAGCCAGAAGTCCAGCAACTCCCGCTCCCCCAGCACCTCTACGGTCCCGCCGTCCAGCGACCGCCGCCGATAGAACGCGAGCAACACCTCGGTAAGCGGCCCCCGCAAGGCAACCGTGGCCTTCTCATGCCCCCGCCGCCACACGAACCCATCCTCACCGAACTCGATGACCCACTCGGCATTCAACCCCGCAGGCGCATCCGTCGCATGCAGATGAATGCTGCGCCCCGCACCCCTCAACTCGGCGGCACTGTCCCCCGGATCAGACCGCTGCACATGCCGCACGATCTCCAACCACTCATCAATCGCATCGGCGGCGACATCCGGCGCGATCTCATACGTGACCCCCGCGGCAATCGCCGCGTCCGCGCGGTGAACGGCCACCTCATGCGTCATGCGCCGCGCCCAGAACCCGGCGTTCTGGGGCTCGGCCCAGGTCCACACCGGGGTGTCGGCGCGTGCGGCGGAGAACGTCTTGCCTGCCAGCTCGGCGGTCTCGGCCAGCCAGGCGTCGAGGGCGGCGGGATCGTCGCCCTCGGGGCCGCGGATGCCCGGGACGTCCTCCTCGGGGATGTCCCCCGTGGCCCGCGTGCCCACCAGCCGCTCGGCCCAGCGCACGGCGCCACCCACATGCCGGGCGAGGTACCCCAGCGTCCACTCCGGACACGTCGGCACGGTGGCCGACAGGTCCGCCCCGGCCAGCGTGTCCCTCAAGAGGCCCAGCTGGACCGCGATTTCGGCGCGGTGGCGGTCGTACTCCAATGTCGTCATGGGCCGAACCCTAGGCAGATCCCCGCGGCGCCCACACCTCAATAACGCCCCGGCCCACGTCAGCCCAGAACCACGACATCCCCCGCGTCGAACGCGACCCCCACCGTCTCCCCCACCCCAGGCGCGTCCCGCAGCGCACAGGCCGCCTCGAGCCGCGGTCCCACCCGGGGCTCCAGGTGAACGGCGACATGCGTGCCCCGGAAGGTACGCGCCGTCACCGCGCACGGCAGCCCCTCGTCGGCGGGCACGAGCCGCACCCCGGCCGGCCGCACCAGCAGTCGGCACCGCCCGTCCGCCGCGTCGTCCGGCACCGGCATCTTGCCCCAGACGGTGTCCGCCACGTCACCGGCCACCGTCGCGTCGACGACGTTGTCGAAGCCCAGGAACCGCGCCACGAACTCGTCCGCCGGGTGCCGCCAGACCTCAAGGGGCGTACCCGACTGGGCGATCCGGCCCTCCCGCATCACCACGACCCGGTCCGCGAGCGCGAAGGCCTCGCCCTGGTCGTGCGTGACCGCGAGCACGGTCGTGCCCAACTCGTCGAACAGCTCCCGGAGTTCGACGACAAGACGCTCCCGCAGCGACCGGTCGAGCTGCCCGAGCGGCTCGTCGAGCATGAGCAGGCGCGGCCTCGGCGCGAGCGCGCGCGCCAGGGCGACCCGCTGCTGCTCTCCGCCCGACAGCGAGGCGACGGCTCGGCGCTGCGCGCCCGGCAGCCCCACCAGGTCGAGCAACTCGGCCACCCGGTTGGCCTGTTCGCCCCGCGAAGCGCCGTGCATCCGCAGCCCGAAGGCGACGTTGCCCGCCACGTCGCGCTGCGGGAACAGCTGATGGTCCTGGAACATCAGGCCGACCCCACGCTTGTGCGCGGGCACGCCCCGCTGATCGCGGCCGTCGAGCAGAACCTGCCCGGCGTCCAGCTCCTGGAGCCCCGCGACCGCGCGCAGCAGCGTCGACTTGCCGCTGCCACTGGGCCCGAGGACGCACACGATCTGGTGCTTGTCGACCGCGAGCCCGACCCGGTCGAGCACGGCACGCGCCCCGAACCGCACCGTCGCGTCCGCCAGCGTCAGCAGACCCACACCCATCAGAACTCCCCAGTCGTGCGGTCGGTACGGAGCCGTTCGAGCAGCAGCAGCGACACCGCGCACACCACCATCAAGATCGTCGAAAGTGCCATCGCCTGGCCGTAGTTGAGTTCACCCGCCCGCCCCAGGAGCCGCGCCACGGCGACCGGCAGCGTCGGGTTGTCCGGCCGCGCGATGAACACCGTCGCGCCGAACTCCCCCAGCGACACGGCGAAGGCGAACCCGGCGGCGATGAGCAGCGCCCTGCGCACCATCGGCAGGTCGACCTCCCGCCACGCCCGCAGCGGCGAGGCCCCGAGCACGGCCGCCGCCTCGCGCAGGCGTCCGTCCACCGCGCGCAGGACGGGAAGCATGGTGCGTACGACGAAGGGCACGCCCACCAGCGCCTGCGCGAGCGGCACCAGGATCCAGGTGGAGCGCAGGTCGAGCGGCGGCTTGTCCAACGTGATCAGGAACCCGAAGCCGACCGTCACCGCGGACACCCCGAGCGGCAGCATCAACAGCGCGTCGAAGCCGCGCACCAGGCGACCGGCCTTCCGGGTGAGGGCGGCCGCCGCGAGCCCGCCGATCACCAGGGCGATGGCGGTGGCGGCGACCGCGTACTGGAGCGAATTCCAGACAGCCTCGATCGGCGGCACGAGGAAGGCGCCCCCCTCCGCCGATGTCAGCTCCTCGTAGTAGGTGAAGCCGTAGCCGTCGGGGCCGCTCAGCGACCGCTCGATCAGCACCCCGAGCGGCAGCAGGATCAGTACGGCGATCGTGGCCATGACCCCGGCGAGCAGCGTCCACTGCCCAGCGCCGCGCGGGCGCCGCGCGACCGCGGAGGCGTCGACCAGCTTCAGGGCGGTCTCCCGTCTGCGCACGGTCCACGCGTGCACGGCGAGGATCACGCCGACCGCCGCGAACTGCACGATGGTCAGTACGGCGGCCGTCGACAAGTCGAGAAGCTGGGCGGTCTGCCGGTAGATCTCGACTTCGAGCGTGGAGTACGCGGGCCCGCCGAGGATCTGCACGACACCGAACGAGGTGAACGTGAACAAGAAGACCATCAGAGCCGCCGCGGCGACCGCGGGGCCGAGCGCGGGCAGCGTCACCGTCCGCCAGGCGGTCCACCGGGAGGCGCCGAGCATCCGCGCGGCCTCCTCCTGACGCGGGTCGAGCTGCGACCAGAGCCCGCCGACGGTCCGTACGACAACGGCGTAATTGAAGAAGACATGCGCGAGCAGAATCGCCCACACGGTGGTGTCGAGCCGTACGCCCCACATCTCGTCGAGCAGACCGCCCCGGCCGAGCAGCGCGAGGAACGCGGTCCCGACGACGACCGTCGGCAGCACGAACGGCACCGTGACGACCGCCCGCAGGACCTGCTTGCCCCTGAACTCGAAGCGCGCGAAGACGTACGCGCCGGGGAGCGCGATGAGCAGCGTGAGCGCGGTCGAGGCGAGCGCCTGCCAGGTGGTGAACCACAGCACGTGCCGGACGTCGGACTGCCCGACGACGTCAGCGATCCGCCCGAACTGCCACTGCCCGTCCACCTTCAGGCCGCGCGCGACGATCGCGGCGACCGGATAGGCGAAGAAGACTGAGAAGAACGCGACGGGCACGGCCATGAGACCGAGCCGCGCCGCGCTCCCGCGCGCGAGCCCCCGACGCCCCTTACGGGACTTGCCTACTTCAGTACGAGCGAGGTCCACGACTTGACCCACTGCTCGCGGTTGTCGGCGATCTTCTTCGGGGCCATGGTCTCCGGCTTGTCGATCTTCACGCCGTGCTTGACGAACAGCTCGGGCAGCTCGGCGGTCTCCCGCACCGGGTTCACGAACATGTTCAGCGGCATGTCGTCCTGGAACTCGGTGCTGATCAGGAAGTCGAGCAGCGCCTTGCCGCCCTTCTCGTTCTTGGCGTTGCTGAGCAGCCCCGCGTACTCGACCTGCCGGAAGCAGGTGCCGGTCGCGACGCCGGTCGGCGCCTCCTTGGGCTGCGGCTTCGCGTAGAGCACCTCGACGGGCGGCGACGAGGCGTACGAGACGACGAGCGGGCGCTCCCCCTTGGCCTTCTTGCCGCCCGCGGAGCCGGAGAACTCCTCGTTGTAGGCCTGCTCCCAGCCGTCGACGACCTTGACGCCGTTGTTCTTGAGCTTCTTCCAGTAGCCCTGCCAGCCGTCGTCGCCGTACTGGGCGGCGGTGCCGAGCAGGAACCCGAGGCCGGGCGAAGAGGTCGAGGCGTTCTCGGTGACCAGCAGGTCCTTATAGGCGGGCTTGGTCAGATCCTCGAAGGACTTCGGCGGCGCCAGCTTCTTGTCGGCGAAGTACTTCTTGTCGTAGTTGACACAGATGTCGCCGCTGTCGACGGGCGTGACCCGGTGCTTGCCCTGATCAACGCGGAACTGCGAAAGAACCTGATCCGAGCCCTTGGCCTCGTACGACTGGAAGAGGCCGTTGTCGAGCGCGCGCGAGAGCAGGGTGTTGTCGACGCCGAAGAAGACATCGCCCTGCGGGTTGTCCTTCGACAGAATCGCCTTGTTCACGGCGGCGCCGGCGTCCCCGTCCTTAAGGACATTGACCTTGTATCCGGAGCTCTTCTCGAACGCCTTCAGTACGTCCTTGGAGACGTTGAAGGAGTCATGGCTGACGAGCGTGACGCTCTTGGCGTCGTCGCCCTTGTCACCGCTGTCCGACGAACTGCCGCACGCGGAGAGCACGACGAGCCCGAGGGTGACGGCGACCGCGGTGACGGTGATCTTCTTGGTGCTGCTCACTGAGTTCAACTGAGTTCATTCCTCCTGGAGTGACCAGGAAGAGACGCGGCCCTGCCCGCGGACCGGAAGGGCCGCGGGCAGGGCGCAACAGCTTGAGTGATGACCGAACTTCCTACCCGGAATGACCCGGGCAAGGTTCAGAGGGTCTGCGGCCAACCTGTCCTTGGCTGCCGCACTCTCAGCGCTGTGGCGCTCCCCTGTCGGAATATGAAGATGTGTTCCGGCTATGAAGTTGTGTTTCGGCCAGCCTAACGCTCCGACGCGGCGAGCTGACCGCACGCCCCGTCAATCTCCTGGCCACGGGTGTCACGAACCGTGACAGGCACCCCATGGGCGGCGATGGCGTCCACGAAGGCCTTCTCGTCCTCCGGACGCGACGCCGTCCACTTCGAGCCCGGCGTCGGGTTCAGCGGGATCAGGTTCACGTGCACGGGCTTGTTCTTGAGCAGCCGCCCGAGCCGGTCACCGCGCCATGCGTGGTCGTTGATGTCCCGGATCAGCGCGTACTCGATGGACAGGCGGCGCCCCGACTTGGCGGCGTACTCCCATCCCGCGTCAAGCACCTCACGCACGTTCCACCGCGTATTGACGGGTACGAGGGTGTCGCGCAGCTCGTCGTCGGGCGCGTGCAGCGAGATGGCGAGGCGGCACTTGAAGCCCTCGTCGGCGAACCGGTGGATGGCGGGCACCAGACCAACGGTCGACACGGTGATCCCACGCTGCGAAAGACCGACCCCATCGGGCTCGGGATCCGTCAGCCTGCGGATGGCGCCGGTCACGCGGTTGTAGTTGGCGAGCGGCTCGCCCATCCCCATGAAGACGATGTTCGACAGCCGCGCCGGCCCACCCGGGATCTCTCCGTCCCTGAGCGCCCTCATCCCGTCCACGATCTGGTGCACGATCTCGGCGGTCGACAGATTCCGGTCGAGACCGGCCTGCCCCGTCGCACAGAACGGACAGTTCATCCCGCACCCGGCCTGCGACGAGATGCACATCGTCACGCGGTCGGGATAGCGCATGAGGACGGACTCGACCAGCGTCCCGTCGAACAGCCGCCACAGCGTCTTACGCGTGGTGTCGTCGTCACAGCTGATGTGCCGCACCACGGACATCAGCTCGGGAAGCAACGCCTCCTGCAGCTTCGCGCGCGAACCGGCAGGAATGTCGGTCCACTGCTCCGGGTCGTGCGCGTACCGCGCGAAGTAGTGCTGCGAGAGCTGCTTGGCGCGAAACGGTTTCTCGCCTGCAGCGGCGACGGCTTCCTTGCGCTCGGCGGGCGTGAGGTCGGCGAGATGCCGCGGCGGCTTCTTGGCTCCGCGGGGCGCGACGAAGGTGAGTTCTCCGGGTACAGGCATGGTGATTCCAGTGTCGCAGACGACGGGGGCCCGGCCAGGCCACCGCTGATCACCGACCGGCGGCTCAAGGGCCGACTGAGGCGCTCAGGAACTCTCGGACCAGCGGGACGACCTCGGTCAGGTGCGTTTCCAGTAGCCAGTGGCCGCCGTCGAGCAGGTGCAATTCGGCCCTGGGGAGGTCGCGGTGGTAGGCGCGGGCGGCGGCTTCGGGCATGTAGCCGTCGTGCGGGCCCCAGACGATCAGGGTCGGCGGCTGGTGTTCGCGCAGGTATGCCTGTTGTCGGGGGAACCAGTCCAGCGTGGTGGGCTGGTCCTCCAGGAGCCGGACGAGGTTGGCCACCCGCGCGGGGTCGGACATCAGGGACCAGTGCAGGGTCCACAGGTCCGGAGGAACGCGGTCGGCCACCTCGGCCGGGAGCTCGCCGACGAACTCGTCGCGGAATCCGTCGAGGCTCACGTGCCGGGCGATGCCTCGCCGCGAATCCGGCCCGGGGTTGGTCCAAAACTTCCGCAGGCCGTCGTACTTCGGGCCGAACTCGTCCTCGTAGATGTCGCCGTTCTGGATGATCAGGCCGGCCACCCGCCCGGGCTCGCGCATCGCGAGCCGGAGGCCGAACTGCGACCCGTAGTCGTGCAGCCAGATGACGTACCGGTCCAGTCTCATCGCCTGGGTGAAGTCGAACAGGAAGTCTGCGTAGGCGTCGAAGGTGTAGCCGAAATCGTCCGACGAAGGCGTCCCGCTGTAGCCGAAACCGGGTAGGTCCGGGGCGATCACGCGCCAACGGTCCGCGAGGGCGGGCAGCAGGTGCCGGTAGACGTAGGACGACCCGGGATAGCCGTGTGGAAGCAGCAGCACCGGGGCATGGGGGTTTCCCGCCTCGCGGTAGAAGATCTCGATGCCATCGACGTCCACGGTGCGATGCGAAACGGGTCCGAGACCAAACGACACAGGATCCTTCCTTTCGGAATCGTCCGGATGATGTGCTCGGGGAGCCTCACCCGCACCGGCGGATCTCAAACCGGGCGCCCGGCTCCAACCGGCGCCAACCGGCTCAAACCGGGGTTCGGGTAGGCAGGAACGACGAAGAGGGGCTCGCCGTCCGGTGGACGGCGAGCCCCTCACGTACAAAAGTGCAGGTCAGCCAGATCCCACGAAGATGACGAGCAGCAGCCAGACCACCGGCGCGGTCGGCAGCAGCGAGTCGAGGCGGTCCATGATGCCCCCGTGCCCGGGGAGCAGCGTGCCCATGTCCTTGATGCCGAGGTCACGCTTGATCATGGACTCACCGAGGTCACCGAGCGTCGCGCTCGCGGCGACGGCGAGGCCGATGAGGAGCCCCTGCCACCACGTGCCGCCGTCGATCAGGAACTCCATGCACAGCGCGCCACCGGCCATCGCGAACGTCACCGCGCCGAGCAGGCCCTCGCGGGTCTTGCCGGGGCTGATGCGCGGGGCGAGCTTGTGCTTGCCGAAGCGCCAGCCGATCGCGTACGCCCCGGTGTCGCTGACCACGGTCAGGAGCAGGAACGTGAGCACCCGCTGCGCGCCGTCGTCCGCGGTGAGCATCAGCGCCACGAACGTGGCGAGGAACGGGACGTAGAACGCCGCGAAGACGCCCGCAGTGACGTCCTTCAGATAGCCGTCGGGCGGCTCGGTCATCCGCCAGACGAGTACCGCGAGCGCGGTGAGTGCCATGGCGACCCAGGCGCCCTCGGCCCCGCGGACGTATCCGGCGACGACCATCGCGGCGCCGCCCACCGCGAGCGGGACCAGCGGCGCCTTGATGCCCTTGCGCTCCTCGAGGCGCGAGGTGAGCTCCCAGAGGCCGACCACGACGGCGACCGCTATGACGCCGATGAAGACGGCCTTCACGATGAAGAGCGACGCGACGATCACCGCGCCGAGCGCCACGCCGACTCCTATGGCCGCCCCGAGATCACGGCCCGCGCTCTTCTTCTGCGGCGCCTTCGGCGCTTGAGGCGCCCGCGGCGCCTCGGGGGCGGGCTGTGATGCGCTGGACATGGGCTCCTGGGGTACTTCAGGCACGTCAGGCACGATGGGCATGGGCTGCGTCTCTGCTGGATACAGGGCGTCATGCGCATCGTACGCGGGACCTGCCGGGGCAGCCCCTTGAGCAGGGCCCTGGTCGGGCGGCCCCCAGTACCCGGTTCTGGGAGGCGCCCCCCAGGAAGAGTCGTTCACGGATCGGATTCCTCAGTCCTCAGACCTCGAGCCCTCAGACCTCGAGCAGCTCGGCTTCCTTGTGCTTGAGCAGCTCGTCCACCTGAGCGACGTACTTCGAGGTGGTGTCGTCGAGCTCCTTCTCCCCGCGACGGCCCTCGTCCTCGCCGATGTCGCCGTCCTTGATCGCCTTGTCGAGCGTTTCCTTGGCCTTGCGGCGGATGGAACGGATCGAGATCTTGGAGTCCTCGGCCTTGGTCTTGGCGACCTTGATGTACTCCTTGCGGCGGTCCTGCGTCAGCTCAGGGAACGTCACCCGGATGATGTTTCCGTCATTGCTGGGGTTGACGCCGAGGTCGGAGTCGCGGATCGCCTGCTCGATGTTGCGCAGCGCGCTCTTGTCGAACGGGGTCACCACGGCCATCCGCGGCTCGGGCACCGAGAACGAGGCCAGCTGATTGATCGGCGTAAGGGCGCCGTAGTAGTCAGCCACGATCTTGTTGAACATCGCCGGGTGCGCACGGCCTGTGCGAATCGCGGCGAAGTCCTCCTTGGCGACCACGACGGCCTTCTCCATCTTCTCCTCGGCCTCGAGGAGGGTCTCTTCGATCACCACTTGCTCCTGCGTGTTGTGAGTGGGCTGGGCGCCCCCACACGGTGAAGTAGGGGGAGTCCATGGGGTGTCGGCTGCGTCGCGTCTCTTTCCCTGCACCGTGTCCGACCGGCAGGGCTTTGTCCATCCCTCAGGGCCCTCGAGGGACGTCCCCGAGATCAGGCTCGGGTGCCCTCGTCGCCCACGAGTGTGCCGATCTTCTCACCCTTGACGGCACGGGCGATATTGCCGGTGGTCAGCAACTCGAAGACCAGGATGGGCAACTTGTTGTCCCGGCACAGGGTGATCGCGGTCATGTCGGCGACCTTCAGGTCGCGCGTGATGACCTCGCCATAGCCGAGCGCGTCGTACTTCACCGCGTCCGGGTTGGTCTTGGGGTCGGAGTCGTAGACTCCGTCGACGCCGTTCTTGCCCATGAGCAGGGCCTCGGCGTCGATCTCCAGGGCGCGCTGCGCGGCGGTCGTGTCAGTGGAGAAGTACGGCATGCCCATACCGGCGCCGAAGATGACCACACGGCCCTTCTCCAGGTGCCGGACGGCGCGCAGCGGGATGTACGGCTCCGCGACCTGGCCCATCGTGATGGCGGTCTGGACGCGGCACTCGATGCCTTCCTTCTCCAGGAAGTCCTGCAGGGCAAGGCAGTTCATGACCGTGCCGAGCATGCCCATGTAGTCGGAGCGGGCGCGGTCCATGCCGCGCTGCTGCAGCTCCGCGCCGCGGAAGAAGTTGCCGCCGCCGATGACGGCCGCGATCTGCGCGCCGTCGCGGACGACCGCGGCGATCTCCTTGGCGATGGCGTGCACCACATCGGGGTCGACGCCAAGGCCGCCCCCGCCGGCGAATGCCTCGCCGGAGAGCTTCAGCAGGAAACGACCGGCGACTTTGTCGTCGCCACTGTTTGTGTCGGCCTTGGTGGTCATGGAGTTCTCGCTTCTTTTTGCTCGGCGCACATACGAAGAAGGCCACTGCCGGTGGGGTGTTGTTCGCATCCCATGCTCGGCAATGGCCTCCTCGTCAGATCTGCGGTCGTACGTCGCGTACTACGTGGGGTACGCGGGCGACCGCTGTCGACCCTAGCGGGGTCTACCGTCGATCGCGGTACGGACTCAGATGCCGACCTTGATGCGCGAGAAGCGCTTCAGGGTGACACCGGCCTCGTCCAGGACCTTCTGGACGGACTTCTTGTTGTCGAGCGCGTACGGCTGACCGAGGAGGGTGGCCTCCTTGAAGAAGCCGTTGACGCGACCCTCGACGATCTTGGGCAGCGCGGCCTCGGGCTTGCCCTCGGCGCGGGTGGTCTCCTCGGCGACGCGACGCTCGGACTCGACGACCTCAGCCGGGACGTCCTCACGGGAGAGGTACTTCGGCGCGAAGGCGGCGATGTGCTGCGCGATGCCCTTGGCGAGGTCGGCGTCGGCCTTGTCCAGCTCGACCAGGACACCGATCTGCGGGGGCAGGTCGGGCATGGTGCGGTGCATGTACGCGGTGACGAAGGCGCCCGAGAACTGCGCGAAGCGGTCCAGGACGATCTTCTCGCCGAGGTTGGCGTTGGCCTCGTCGACGTACGCCTGGACGGTCTTGCCGGCCTCGATCTCGGACGCGAGAAGCGCCTCGAGGTCGGCCGGGGACGTCTTGGCGATGTGCGCGGCCAGCGAGTTCGCGACGGCCTGGAACTTCTCGCCCTTGGCGACGAAGTCCGTCTCGCACTTCAGCTCGACGATGACGCCGGAGGTGTTGTCGTCAGCGATGAGGGAGACCACGGCGCCGTTCTCGGCGGAGCGGCCCTCGCGCTTGGCGACGCCCTTCTGGCCCTTGATGCGCAGGGCCTCGACGGCCTTGTCGACGCTGCCGTCGGCCTCGTCGAGCGCCTTCTTGCAGTCCATCATGCCGGCGCCGGTGAGCTCGCGGAGCTTCTTGACGTCAGCGGCGGTGTAGTTCGCCATGATCCTGAAATTCTCTTTCGAAGGTCTGAAAGATCTACGGGTGAACGGCGGGGGCCTGTTGGCCCCCGCCGTCAACTACCGAACCTGTGAAGGTCAGGCCTGCTCGGTCTCCGCGGCGGGGGCCTCGGCGGCGGCAACCTCGGCGGGGGCCTCGGCCTGCTCGGCGTCGGCGGCCTTCTCCGTCTCGGCGGACTTCTGAACCTCGGCCTCTTCGGCCTTCGGCTCGTCGGCCTTGGCCTCGTCAGCCTTGGGCTCGTCGGCCTTCTTCTCGCCCTCGAGCAGGTCGCGCTCCCACTCGGCGAGCGGCTCGCCGGCGGCCTTCTCGCCCGGCTTCTGGTCGCCCGTGGCGACGCCGGAACGGGCGATGAGGCCCTCGGCGACGGCGTCGGCGATCACGCGGGTGAGCAGGGTGACGGAGCGGATCGCGTCGTCGTTGCCCGGGATCTTGTAGTCGACCTCGTCGGGGTCGCAGTTGGTGTCGAGGATCGCGACGACCGGGATGTTGAGCTTCCGGGCCTCACCGACCGCGATGTGCTCCTTCTTGGTGTCCACGATCCAGACGGCGCTGGGCACCTTGGACATCTCGCGGATACCGCCGAGGGTCTTCTCCAGCTTGGCCTTCTCGCGGGAGAGGACGAGCAGCTCCTTCTTGGTGAGGCCGGACGCGGCCACATCGTCGAAGTCGATCTGCTCGAGCTCCTTGAGGCGCTGCAGACGCTTGTAGACGGTCGAGAAGTTGGTGAGCATGCCGCCCAGCCAGCGCTGGTTCACGTAGGGCATGCCGACGCGGGTCGCCTGCTCGGCGATGGCCTCCTGCGCCTGCTTCTTCGTGCCGACGAACATGACCGTGCCGCCGTGGGCGACGGTCTCCTTGACGAACTCGTAGGCGCGGTCGATGTACGACAGCGACTGGAGCAGGTCGATGATGTAGATGCCGTTGCGCTCCGTGAAGATGAAGCGCTTCATCTTCGGGTTCCAACGACGGGTCTGGTGACCGAAGTGGACGCCGCTTTCCAGCAGCTCCCGCATCGTGACGACGGCCATGGCCGTACTCCTTGGTGTTCTCGGTTGTGCCGCGTCCGCCGGACGGCGGTCGCGCCTGACGCCCGCGATGCGCCGTGCCACAGAGGACCGAGAGGCGCTGGCACCTGGCTTTTTCAAGGCCTGGTGTCGGGGCGTGCGAAGTCGACCCGGTGACCCGGATCGCCACAAGAAGTGTACGGGACCCGCGAGGCAGCGGGTGACGCCGCTGTCCACAACCGGCTGGTCATCCACAGATCCGCGCCATGATCCCTGCGGACGGGCCCGGCGCGGGACGGTTCTGGCATGTCTCACATGCGAAGAGAGCTGAGTCTGGCGCTGCTGACCGTGGCGCTGATCACGGCGGTGATGCTGCCTGCCGGTGCTGCGGGGGAGCCCCTGCCCAGGGTGAGTGGCGGGGAGGCGGTGCCCGAGGTGAGTGCCGGGGAGCCGGTGCCGCAGGTGGGCGGCGGGGAGCCGGTGCCGCAGGTGGGCGGCGCGTGGCCCGTGGGGGTGCGGCCCCCTGTCGTACGGGGGTGGGAGCCGCCGGCGACGGAGTACGGCCGCGGCCACCGGGGCGTGGACCTCGCGGCGCCGCCGGGCGCCGTGGTCCGGGCGGTGGCTCCGGGCAGGGTCTCCTTCGCCGGCCGGGTGGCAGGCCGGGGAGTGATCGCGGTGGAGCTGGCAGGCACGGGCGATCCACCCCTGCGCACGACGTACGAGCCGGTGCGGGCCACGGCCGACGTCAAAAAGGGCGCCGAGGTGACGACGGGCGAGGCACTGGGGGTACTTGAACTCCCCACGGCCCACTGCCCGAGCAGTTGCCTGCACTGGGGCCTGCTGAGGGCCGACGCGTACCTGAACCCGCTGTCGCTGCTGCCACCCTGGCTGCTGCGGGGCGGGGCGTCCCGTCTGCTGCCGGTGATCGATGTGCCGCTACCGCGGCTGTTCGCGATGGGGGTGGGCGGTCCGCAGGGCGGGGCAAGGGGACGCGACGCCCCGCTGCCGGGCGCCGACGAGCGAGGCCTCAGCCCCGCACACCCCGCAGCGCCATGGTGACGGCGGCCTCGGTGATGGCGGACGGATCCTCCGCGGCGCCCAGCTCGATGCGCCGCACCGCCGCGTCCACGACACCCTGCAGAAGCATCGCCGCGAGCCGCGGCTCCGCATGCCCCAGCTCACGCAGGGCCTCGCCGATCATGGCGACAAGACCGCCGTGCGCGGCGCGGATCTTCTCCCGCGCCCCCGCGTCCAGCTCGGCGGCGGAGATCGCGACGACGGCCCGGTGGCGCCGGTCCCCCACGAGATCGAGCTGCCGCCTGACGTACGCCTCGACCTTGCCCTCTGCGGTGTCCGCCCCCTCCATCGCGGCGGAGACCTCCGCCGCCCAGACGGGGAAGTCCACTTCGCACAGCTCTTCGACGACCGCGGCACGCGACCGGAAGTACTCGTACACGGAGGACCGCGCGAGCCCCGTGCGTTCAGCGAGGGCGGGGAAGGTCAACGCCTCCGTACCGCCCTCGGACAGCAGGGACCGCGCAGCGTCCAGCAGGGCGCCGCGCTGCATCGACCGGTGCTCGGCCACAGAGGCCGCTCGAATCCTTGGCACGCGCTCCACTCTACGGACGTGACCGCCAGGACGGGAGTCGATCCACCGCGCGGAACCCCACACCCGCCCTCCACGGCACCGGCCCGGGGCAGGGACGATTCAGCGCGCTCAGCGGCCGAAACTCGCCAGCTTCGCCCGCAGCTGGAGCACCGATTTCGTGTGGATCTGGCTCACCCGGCTCTCCGTCACCCCGAGCACATTGCCGATCTCGGCGAGCGTAAGACCTTCGTAGTAGTAGAGCGTGACAACGGTCTTCTCCCGCTCCGGCAGCGTATTGATCGCGCGCGCGAGCAGCCGCCGCAGCTCGCGGTCCTCGGCGACCTCCACGGGGTTGTCGGCCGCGGTGTCCTCGAGCGTGTCCATCAGGCTCAACCGGTTGCCGCCCTCGCCGCCGACGTGAAGCAGCTCCTCCAGGGCCACCACGTTCGCCAGCGACAACTGGCTGAAAACGGCGTGCAGTTCCTCCAGCGCGACCCCCATCTCGCGGGCGACCTCGCTCTCCGACGGGGTGCGCCGCAGCTGCGCCTCGAGCGTGGCATAGGCCCGCTCGACGTTGCGCGCCTTCTGCCGCACGGACCGGGGAATCCAGTCGAGCGCGCGGAGTTCGTCGATCATGGCGCCACGGATGCGGGTGATCGCGTACGTCTCGAACTTGATGGACCGTTCGATGTCGAACTTCTCGATCGCGTCGATCAGACCGAACACCCCGGACGAGACGAAGTCCGCCTGCTCGACATTGGGCGGAAGACCCACGCTGACCCGGCCCGCGACGTACTTCACCAGCGGCGAGTAATGCAGGATCAACTGCTCGCGCAGCCGCCCGTCCCCCGTCTCCTTGTACGAGCGCCACAGCTCGTCCAGCGTCGAGGGTGCGGGGGGCCGCTCCCGCTCGCCGCTACGGGCGGCGGGGGGAGCTGCCGCCCGATCGGACCCTGAGGTGTGCTGGGGCATTCGTTGCCTTGAGCCGTTCTGCCGTGAACCGGTGAGGTCGTGCGAGCCGATGGATTCGCCCGCACCCGCGAAGTGCTGATCTTGCGTGAAGTGAATGAGGTTGTCCGTCTGCTTGCCTGTGGTTGCCTGTCCGCGTCGGAATCCTTGTGAGCGTAGCGTGACTGGAGTGTCGCAGTGTGCGAACAGTAGGGGATCTCGCGTACGCAGATACGTTCCGCTGGGCGCCCCACCGAGTACCCCTCGTCGCCGTGCGTGACGACCGTGAAGCGCCAACTGCGCGATTTCCCAAGGACATCGGGGGTTCATCCAGACGGCCGAATACGCTCGGTCACATGCCTCCTCCCTTCGGGAAGACCGACACAATCGCCTGGCGTGTCAACTGCCAGCCGTCGCCGTGTCGTTCGACGAACCCCAGTGAGCGCAACTCGTACAGTCGACCGACTGCTTCGTCCACAGCCGTGCCCGCGCCGAGTGCGATCTCCCGGGCCGACGCGCTCCCCCGGGCGGGCAGCGCCGCCAGGACACGCGCGGCGTCCGGGGCGAGCAGATCGCGCGGCACGACGGGACCGCGCCGCTCCGGAGCCAGCTCTCCCATGTCGCCCACCAGCTCGACGACTTCCGCCGCGTCGGTCACCAGGACTCCGTCACCCCGCAGGAGTTCGTGCACCCCCGCCGAGAGGCCGCTCGTCGCGGGCCCCGGCACCCCCATCGTGAACCGCCCGAGCTCCTGCGCACTGCGCGCCGTGGCGAGCGCACCGCTGCGGTACGCGGCCTCGACGACGACGCTGCCCCGGGTGAGGGCGGCGATCACACGGTTCCGGAGGATGAATCTGCTCGGCGTCGGGTGGTCTCCCGGCGGCAACTCCCCCACCACAAGACCCTGTTCCGCGATCCTCCTGATCAACTCGGCATGCCCTCGCGGATAAGCCCGGTCGACCCCGCACGCGAGCACCGCCACCGTGGCCCCGCCGGCCCCCAGCGCTCCCCGGTGCGCGGCCCCGTCCACCCCATAGGCACCGCCCGACACGACCACCCAGCCCCGCTCGGCGAGCCCCGCGCCGAGGCTGGCCGCCATGTGCGCCCCGTACTCCGTGCAGGCCCGCGCCCCGACCACGGCCACCGACCGCAGCGCCCATATCCGCAGGCTGGGCTGCCCCCGCACCCAGAGCCCCACCGGCCGCGCATCCCCCAGGTCGTCCAGCTGGACGGGCCACTCCGCCTCCCCCGGGCACACGAACCGCACCCCCGCGTCCCCCGCCACCGCCAGATCCTCCTCGGGCCGCGCCTTCCCCGCGCGCGCCCGCAGCCCTTCCCACCGCGCCGGTGTCACCCCGGCCGGCCGCTCCTCCCCCTCGGCCAGCCGCCGCACCACTTCGACGGCCCCGGTCTGCCGCAACCACCGCCCGCCCACCTCGTCCCCCGGTTCGAGGATCCGGGTCAGGGCGACCCTCGCAAGACGCTCCTCCCCCGCGGCGGAGCCCGAATCCAGGGCCGAGGTCATGTCAGCGTCCCGATCGCCATCGGCACGCCACGCGACACCCCCGTACGCAACTGCAGCGCCAGGGCGACGTCCTGTGCGGCAGGCCGGTCACGGCCCGCCAGGTCCGCGACGGTCCAGGCGACCCGCAGGACGCGGTCGAGCCCCCGGGCAGTCAGGAAGCCGCGCTCCAGGTCGAGTTCGGCGGCATCCAGGGCGCCCGGGTCGGCCGGCCACCGCGTGCGCAGGGCGTGGCCCGGCACTTCGCTGTTCGTCCGCCAGCCGGTGCCGGCCAGTCTGGCCGCCGATCTCTCCCGGGCGACGCGCACCCGGTCGGCGACCGTCTGCGTGGAGTCTCCCCGCGTGCCGTACCCCGCCAGCTCGGATCGCGTGACGGGCTCCACCTCGACCTTCAGGTCGACCCTGTCGAGCAGCGGACCCGAGAGCCGCGCCTGATAGCGGCGGACGACGGACGCCGGGCATTCGCAGCCGTCACCAAGCAGCGTGTGCCGACCGCAGGGGCAGGGGTTGGCCGCGAGGACCATCAGGAACTTCGCGGGCAGCCGCACCACTCCCGCGCTGCGGGCGATCACCACATGGCCCGATTCGAGAGGCTGGCGCAAGGAGTCCAAGGTCTGGCTGCTGAACTCCGGCGCTTCGTCGAGAAAGAGCACGCCGCGGTGGGCCAGCGAGACAGCCCCCGGCCTCGCGATTCCCTTGCCGCCGCCCACGAGCGACTGCATCGTCGCGGAGTGGTGCGGCGCGCAGTACGGCGCGGTGTCCACCAAGGGCTTGCCCGGCGGCAGTATGCCCGCCACCGAGTGGACGGCCGTCACCTCCAGGGACTCCTCCCGGGTCAGCCGGGGCAGGATCGCAGGCAACCGCTCCGCGAGCATCGTCTTTCCCGCGCCCGGCGGGCCCTGCAGAAAGAGGTGGTGCCCTCCCGTGGCCGCCACCTCCACGGCGGTCCGGGCCGACGCCTGTCCGACGACATCGGCGAGGTCCAGGGCGAGGGCGTCCTCCAGACCGCCGCTGAGACCCGTGCCCACACCTGTTCCGGGCACGCAGAGCCCCGCGAGCATCGGGTCCGGGCGCCCCGGCTCGTCCGGCTCCTCCTCCGGCACCGGCTCATCGGTCAGCACGGCGATGAGCTGGCGCAGGCTGCGCACCCCGAGCACCGACACCCCCGGTACCAGCGCCGCCTCGGCCGCGGTGCACTCCGGGACGACGACCTGCTCATAGCCCGCGTCCGCCGCCGCGAGGACCGCCGGCAGCACTCCCCGGACCGGCCGCACCCGGCCGTCGAGCCCCAGCTCACCGATCATCACGATGTCGGTGAGGGTCCGCGGATCGATCCGCTCCGCCGCACCGAGCACCGCGCAGGCCACCGCGAGATCGAAGCCGCTGCCTCCCTTGGGCACCGACGCCGGACTGAGGCCCACCGTCAGCTTCTTCTGGGGCCATTCCCCGCCCGAGTTCACCACCGCGGCCCTGACCCGGTCCTTGCTCTCCGTCAGGCTCTTGTCCGGGAGGCCGACCAGCGTGAACGCCGCGACACCGGGCTCCAGATCGGCCTGCACCTCGACGACCACGCCCTCGACGCCCACCAGCGCCACGGAACACGTACGCGCGAATCCCATCAGGCCACCCCCCGCGCATGCTCCACGACAGGGGCGCCACGGCGGGGGATCAGCACGCCGACGAGGTCGATGCGCACCCCGCCCGGCGGCGGACCGCCCCGCTCCTCGATCCAGCGCTCGGCGAGGCGCCGCAGCCGCTCCGCCTTGGCCCGGCCCACGGCCGCCATCGGATGCTGATAGATCCCCGGGCCGACCGGGCCGGCCCTGCGCGTCTTGACCTCGCAGACGACCAGCGCTTCGCCGTCCATCGCCACGATGTCGATCTCGCCGGTTCTGCCACCGCGCCAGTTGCGCGCCAGAACCGTCATCCCGGCTTCGCCCAGCCGCCTCGCGGCCAGATCTTCGCCGTACTGCCCGAGTGCCCCCCGTGCGTTCATGTCGGCACCACCTCCGACACCCACACTGGGGCTCAACCCCGAGCGTTGTGGATCTTGGTGGACGACTCACGCGTTGTGGATAACTCGCTCACCCGTCTCGGTGAGCTGGGTAACCAGCAGAAACCGAGAACTCAGCCTCCCGGCAGCTCGAGGTCGCTCTTGTTGAGCTCCTCGATATTCACGTCCTTGAATGTGAGGACGCGCACCTGCTTCACGAACCGTGCGGGCCTGTACATGTCCCACACCCAGGCGTCCGCCATGGACACCTCGAAGAAAACCTCACCCTGGACCGAGTGCACCTGCATCTCGTAGTCGTTGGTGAGATAGAAGCGCCGTTCGGTCTCGATCACATATTTGAACAGACCGACGACATCGCGGTACTCCCGGTAGAGCTTCAGCTCCATCTCGGTCTCGTACTTCTCGAGGTCCTCGGCGCTCATGGCATGTTCCCCTTCAGCCGTGCGTCCCCCTATTGTGCGTCAGCCCCTGGAGCCTCTACACGATTTCCGTGTCGAGGGTCTCGGGCCGGCTCGGAGGACCCTCGTCGAGCAGCCTGCGAAGCAGCTCGGCGAGCCTGGTCGGATACACCGTCTCATGTGCCTCGGTCAGTTCCTGGCACGTCCACCATCGCGCTCCCGCGACACTCCGCCGTTCCAGCTCCGTCAGCCCTGTGGCCTGCGTGGACGTCTGTGACGTACGCGCCAGGTAGTACCGCTCGTCCTGGTCCCAGCGCCGTCCGGCGAAGGGGAAGGAGCAGATCCGCTGCCACAGGGCCGGTCCGAGCTCGACCTCGGTGATGCCCGTCTCTTCCATCAGTTCTCTCAGCGCGGCCTGTTCATGCGTCTCGTCGCCCTCCAGACCGCCACCCGGCGTGAACCACCAGTCGTCCGCCGTGTCCCCGGGCTCATGGCCGTGCAGCAGGAGGATCCGGTCCCGCGGGTCGAGCAACACCACCCGGGCGACCCTCCGCAGCGCCTCCGGCTGCGGGTGCGCCTCCGGCTGCGGCTCAGCCGACATGGGCGGTCGCCTCCGAGCGATCCCGGCTCTGCGGGCGCTCACGCCCGCGCCGCATCCGCTTGACCACCGGGCCGTACGCGGCCCCGCCCAGGACGAGGACGGCACCGGCCACCACCGCCCACGCCATGAGCCCCACGGGCCCGGGGGCGGAGATTCCGCCCGGCATGTCAGCGAAGCCATCGGGGCGCTCCAGCGTCCCGAACCTGTCCGTCGGCCAGGCCACCGCGTCGACCCGCCCCTCCACCGCACCGCGCGGCACGGAGCCGTGGTTGGAGTCACCCAGGTGCACGCTGGAGTCCAGGGAGCCGCTGCGCTCGTCACCGAGCAGGAAGAGGTTGCCCTTGGGGACCGTGGTGGCCGGGATTCCGGTGGCCGCGGCGCCCTTGCCCTCGGGAAGATACGGTTCTGCGACCTGCCTGCCGTTGACCATCAGCTTGCCGTCCGTGCAGCAGGAGATCCGATCACCGCCGACACCCACCACGCGCTTGACCATCGGCAGGTCGCCCCAGCTCGACTGCCTGAAGACGACGACGTCGCCCCTGCGCACCTCACTGCCGTCTATCCGCTCGGCCAGGACCCGGTCGCCCGCGCCGATCGTCGGCGTCATCGAGCCGGTGGGCACGGTGTACGGCTGGTACAGGACGGCGCCCCAGACGAAGCCTCCCAGGAAGAGCACACAGCCGAGGGCCACGGCCAGTCCCGACAGCACGCTGCCGAGCCGTCCGTGGCCCTCGTCCGTACGTTGTGTCCTGCTCATCCCAGTGCTCCTCCATATCGGAGACGACCCCGCACGCCTACGAACAGACGCACGGAAGATCAGCGATCTGGGACGGCACCCTACCCGGCGGTACCTCCGCCAGAAACCCTCGCGGCCTGGGCAGCGGCCACCGTGAGCCGACGCCTGCGCCAGAGCACGACCGGAACCGCACCCGCGAGCCCGAGCGCCGCCGGCGCCGCGCTCATCGCGGCGTTGATGCCCGACTGGTCGAAGGTGTCCGGCTTGGGCAGCGTCGCCCAGCGGGTGGGCGGCCATGCGATCACGATCGCGCGGCCCACGACGTTGTCCACGGGAACGGCGCCGCCGCCGGGCTGGTTCTGGTGGTAGCGGGAGTCCAGCGAGTTCTGCCGGTGGTCACCCATGACCCAGATTTTGCCCGCGGGAACGGTGATCTTGAACTGGCCGCCCTGGTCGTCGACGCTGCAAGGGGTGTTGCCCTCGAAGACGTACGGCTCGTTCAGCGCCTTGCCGTTGACCTTCACCGGACCAGTGCCCTTGCACTCCACCGTGTCGCCGCCGACCGCGACGACCCGCTTGATCAGGTCCTTCTCGTCGGCGGACGGCATCAGGCCGACCCAGCCCAGGACGCGCTGAATCGCGTTCGGGTCGGGCGTGGGCTCACCGTCCAGCCAGTGGCCGGGGTCCCTGAAGACGACGACCTCGCCGCGCTCGGGCTCCGAGCCGAACCACGGTGTCAGCTTGTCGACCAGGACGCGGTCGCCCTTCTGGAGCGTGTTCTGCATCGAGTCCGAGGGAATCGAGAACGCCTGCACCAGGAAGGTCTTGATCACCAGTGCCAGGATCAGCGCGATGCCGATGAGGAGCGGCAGCTCCTTCCAGAAGGAGCGGGACTTCTTCGCCCCCTTGGCCGGCTTCCCGTCAAGATCACTGGGTGCGGGACCGGCACCCGCGGTGTCACTCCCGGGGTTCACGCCGTCCGTTGCGGCCTTGCCCTCCGGCTCGTCTGATCGCCCTGGCTGCTCCTCGGGCCCACCGTGTCCGGATCGTGCGCCGACCGCCACATCCCCCACATCCACTCCTCAGTCCGTGCTGTTGCCCGCTCCTGATGCGATGCAGGCCCACCACTCCCATAACGAGCGGGAGTTCCGCAGGGGTCGGGAGTCCGGTCAATCCGTATCGATCGCCGGGAGCCACCCTATGCGACGACCCGAGGGCGGTGTCCGACCCCGCACCCGCGTCGGGCACGGACGCGTACGTATCGGGCTCCTCCAGTTTGCGCCAGTGGTCGAAGGGCCAGGCGATGACGAGCGCGCGCCCCACCACGCTGTCCTCGGAGACGGTGCCGCTGAACTTCTCGGTGCGGTGGAAGCGGGAGTCGGCCGAGTCGGAGCGGTGGTCCCCCATGACGAAGAGGCGCCCTTCGGGGACCTTCACCTTGAACTCGAAGGACGAGGGCTCATCACCCGGGTTGATGTAGGGCTCTGTGAGCGGGACTCCGTTGACCGTGAGCTTCTTGTTCTTGTCACAGCACTTCACGGTGTCGCCGCCGACGCCGACCACGCGCTTGATCAGGTCCCGTTCGTTGTCGGATGGCAGCAGTCCGATGAAGGACAGGCCTTCCTTGACCTGCTTGACGACTACGGGGTCGTCCTTCTTCTTGGTCTGTTCATCCTCGAGCCAGTTGCCGGGGTCCTCGAAGACGACGACGTCGCCGCGCTCGGGCTTGGAACCGAACCACGGGGTGAGCTTGTCGACGAGGACGCGGTCGCCGATCTTGATCGTCTGCTCCATCGAGCCCGACGGGATCACGAAGGCCTGCACCAGGAAGGTCTTCAGGACCAGGGCTATAAGGAGCGCGACGCCTATGAGGAGGGGTATCTCCTTGATCGCCGAGCGCCGCCTGCGCCGCTTGACCTTCCGCGCGAGCTTGCGCCGCTCGGCCCTTCCGGGCAGTACGGGACCTGTGGTGGGCCGGGATCCGGTGGGCAGCCGGGTGTCGGCCCGGTGACTGGCGGCCCGCGTCCGCCCGCGGTTACCCATGCGCGCCGCCTGGTGCCGGCACGCGCGCGTAGCTGTCGGGACGCTCCAGAGACGTCCAGTGACCGATGGGCCAGGCGATCCAGTCGGCCCGGCCGATCACGGAGTCGACGGGGATCATGCCGCCGCCGGGCTGGCCCAAGTGGTCGCGGGAGTCACGGGAGTTGCTGCGGTGGTCACCGAGCAGGAACAGGCTGCCTTCGGGGACGACCACGACGAAGCGCACCTTCGAGGGGGCGTCCCCCGGGTACAGGTACGGCTCGTCGACCGGCTCGCCGTTCACCTTGATCCTCCCCCGCTCGTCGCAGCAGACCACCCGGTCTCCCCCCACCCCTGCGACCCGCTTGATGTAGTCGGCATCCCCGAAGTAGCCGCTGCCGTCGAAGACGACCGCGTCACCTCGCTGCGGCTCGGAACCGAAACGGTACGCCAACTTGTTGACGAGTACCCGGTCTCCGACCCGGAACGCGGGCTCCATGGAGCCACTGGGGATCTGGAACGGCTGCATCACGAAAGTGCTGACAAGCAGCAAGGACACCACGCAGATCAGCAGTGTGAGGGTGGCTCTGCCGCCGGGCACCCAGGAGACGAACGACATAAAACCGGAGCGCGACCGGTCCTCCGCCCCCTCGGATTCCTCGGCGCACTCGGCGCTCGGGGAATCGGTGGGTGGGGAGGAGCGGTCGCGCTCCGTGTGCTGTGCTTCGGTGTCCATCGGGGCCAGATGCTATCCGGCTCCGATGTGGACCCGTGCGCGAGCTCAGTTGTCGCGCTTCTCCTTGATCTTCGCGGCCTTGCCGCGCAGCTCACGGAGGTAGTACAGCTTCGCGCGACGCACGGCGCCGCGGCTGACGAGCTCGATCTTCTCGACGATCGGAGTGTGCACCGGGAAGGTGCGCTCGACGCCGACGGAGAAGGAGACCTTGCGGACCGTGAAGGTCTCGCGCACGCCGGCACCCTGGCGACGGATGACTACGCCCTTGAACTGCTGCACACGGGAGCGGTTGCCCTCGATGACGCGGACGTGGACGTTGACGGTGTCACCCGGGCGGAAGGCCGGGATGTCGGTGCGCAGCGAAGCGCCATCGACGGAGTCGAGCAGGTTAGCCATGATCGTCTGCTTTCTTCACTGATGCCACAGGTCATCAGCGGGAAGTTCGTGATGAGGATTCGATAGCTGTTCGCGTCGGGCGGGCGTCTTTCCCCCTGTGGCAGGGGCGCACGCTGGACGTACAGCAGCGGCCTATTCTTCCACGGCCTCGGGGTCTCGCCCAAATCGGCCGTCGGGGCCCGGCCGCCACCCCAGGATCGAGAGCATCTCGCGGTCCTTCTTGTCGAAGGCTGCGGGGTCACAGCGCTCGATCAGGTCAGGCCTGTTGCGGACCGTGCGCCGCAGCGCCTCGTCCCTGCGCCAGCGTGCGATCTTGCCGTGGTGGCCGCTGATCAGCACGTCCGGGATGCCGTGACCGCGCCACTCCGGGGGCTTCGTGTAAACGGGCCCCTCAAGGAGGTTCGCCATCGCGCCGGGGGCGAAGGAGTCGTCGCGGTGGGACTCGGCGTTGCCGAGGACGCCGGGCAGGAGACGGGCCACGGCCTCGGTGACGACCAGGACGGCCGCCTCGCCGCCCGCGAGGACGTAGTCGCCGATCGACACCTCGTAGACGGGCATCCGGGTCGCGTACTCGTCCGTGACGCGGCGGTCGATGCCTTCGTAGCGCGCGGGCGTGAAGACCAGCCAGGGCCGCTCGGAGAGCTCGACGGCGAGTTCCTGGGTGAAGGGGCGCCCGCTGGGCGTGGGGACGACCAGGACGGGCCCGTGGGCCCCGGCCTCGTACCCCTCGGCGAGCACGTCGTCGAGGGCCGCGCCCCAGGGATCGGTCTTCATGACCATGCCGGGGCCGCCGCCGTAGGGGGTGTCGTCGACCGTGTTGTGCCGGTCGTACGTCCACTCCCTGAGGTCGTGCACGTTCACGTCGAGCCGGCCACGCGCGCGTGCCTTGCCGACGAGGGAGACGTTCAGGGGTTCCAGGTACTCGGGGAAGATCGTGACGACGTCGAGCCGCATCAGGCGCCGTCCCCCGCGGGACCCTCGTCGTCCCTCGTGGAGGCGATCTCCGCGCGGTCGTCGATCAGGCCGGGCGGCGGGTCGATGATCGCCCGCTGCTCCTCCAGGTCGATCTCGGTGACGATCGCCTCCACGAAGGGGATCATCACCTCGCTGCCGTCGGGCCGCTCCACGATGAACAGGTCCTGCGAGGGCAGGTGCGAGATCTCGGTGATCCGGCCGACCTCAACGCCGTCCTTGGTGACGATGTCGAGGTCCATCAGCTGGTGGTCGTAGTACTCGTCCTCGTCCTCCGGGAGCTCTTCCGGATCGACCTCCGCGATCAGCAGCGTGTTGCGCAGCGCTTCGGCGCCCGTGCGGTCGCGTACGCCCTCGAAGCGCAGCAGCAGGCGGCCGCTGTGCACCCGGCCGGCCTCGATGGTCAGCGGCCCCGTGGAGGCGGGGTCAGTGGCGAGGACGGCGCCGGGCCCGAGCCGCAGCTCCGGCTCGTCGGTGCGCACCTCGACGGTGACGTCACCCTTGATGCCATGGGCGCGGCCGATCCGCGCGACTACCAGCTGCACTGCTTTCTCTCCTGTCGTGTGCCTACGGAAGGGTCACCGTTGACGACGGCAGACGCCTAGAGACGACTACGGGCCGGGGAAGGCCCAGAAGCCCTCCCCGGCCCGTGCCGGTGCTACCTGTGGTTCAGTGAACCTGGTCCACGTCGACGAGGTCGACGCGGACACCACGGCCGCCGATGGCGCCCACGACGGTCCGCAGAGCGCGCGCGGTACGGCCGTTGCGGCCGATCACCTTGCCGAGGTCATCCGGGTGGACCCGGACCTCGAGCACACGCCCCCGGCGCAGGTTGCGCGAGGCGACCTGCACGTCGTCGGGGTTGTCGACGATGCCCTTCACGAGGTGCTCGAGAGCCTCCTCGAGCATGCTCAGGCCTCGGTCGACTCGGTGGGCGCAGCCTCGGCCGCGTCCGCCTTCTTGTCAGCCTTCTTGGCCTTCTGGGTGATGGCCTCACCCTTGACCTCGTCGCCCTCGAGGCCCTTGGTGAAGGCCTCGAACGCGGCGCGCTTGTCCTTGGGCTCCGCGACGAGCAGCGGCGCCGGGGCCGGAAGGCCCTTGTGCGCCTGCCAGTCACCGGTGAGCTTCAGGATCGCCATGACCGGCTCGGTCGGCTGAGCGCCGACGGAGAGCCAGTACTGCGCGCGCTCCGAGTTGACCTCGATGCGCGAGGGGTTCTGCACCGGGTGGTACAGGCCGATCTCCTCGATGGCCCGACCATCACGGCGGGTACGGGAGTCGGCGACGACGATGCGGTAGTGAGGCGCACGGATCTTGCCCAGACGCTTCAGCTTGATCTTGACTGCCACTGGAGTGGTGTCTCCTGGTCTTGACGTGGTTGGGCACAACGAGATGCCACGTGGGGTTGCGGTACTCGGGGTGCCCGATGGACGCGTCAGCCGGAGGCGAGAGGGTTCCTATGCGGCTGTCGAGTACAGCTAGCCATTGTGCCATACGTCGCTGGGGCGTCCGAAACCGGTCCGGACGCCCCCGACCGGCGCAGCTCCAGCTCAGCCCCGTCAGCCGGCGACGGCGCCGACCACTTCGGGAATACGGAAGGGCTTGCCGCAGCCACCGCAGACGATGGGCGCCTGGGCGAGCACCGACGGGACCACGCGGACATTGCGCCCGCAGTCGCAGACCGCCTTGACGCGGACGCCGCCCCCGGAGGAGCCGTGCCGGGCGGCCGGGCCCCGGAAGCTGCGTGCCGTGTCGGCGGCGGTCGCCGCGGTGTGTGCCTTGAGGGCGCGCTGGAGCCGCTCGATCGTCGGGCGGTAGCGCTTCCTCGCCTCAGGATTGAGCGTGACCAGCGAGAAGCCGCTGCTGGGGTGCGGCTCCTCGGGATGGTCAAGGCCCAGCTCCTCGGCGATCGCGAGGAATCTGCGGTTGTGATAGCGGCCCGCACGTGAGGTGTCGCGTACGCCGCGTGACGCGGCGATGCCATGGACTGCCTCATGGAGCAGTCGCTCGAAGGAGAGTTCGGCGCCGCAGGCGGACGACGACTCTCCGATCAGGGATTCGGGCGCGGCAAGATCGGGCAGCTCGGGGTGGTGCCGCTGAATATCGGCCCACGCCTGTGCCAGCTCTGCGGCGAGAACAGGTGGTGTCGTGCTCACGTCGTGAACAACGAGCCGGGGTGCCCAGGGGTTCCATTCCGGGGCATCCCAAATAATTTGCACGTACCCGTCAGTTGCCATTGATGTGCCATTGATGCGTCCGGACGAGGGCGGGTGCGCTGATCTGCCCAGAAGCCTCGCAGGTCATGGCAAGCCGGTACGTAGTAGCGCGTACGCCCCGGCGCGTAGGACAACCCCGCACACCGGGGCTTGTGTTGCCTGGGCAGGCGTACGAGCCGAGAACGAGCGCGCTGGTACCGGAGGCGCGCTCGTCAGTATGCGCGGGCCACCACAGCGACGTTACCCGGGGTCTCATCGGCGTCCGGCACCGCCCCGTCCTCCGTGACCAGACACCGTACGGACACGGAGTGCTCGGCCAGCTTCGCCTCGCCCTCCGGGCCGAGCGTGGCCCACGGGATGCGCGCCCAGCCACCGGCGGCCGTGGCCTGAACGGCCTGGTCGACGGTGGTGACGTCCGAGGTGCGCGACTCCCGGCGCTCGCGGGCCTGGTCCAGGAGCAGCTTCTGGTCCTCTTCGAGGACGGTGGGCAGCAGCGCAGCGAGGGAGTCGATCGAGACCGGCTCCTTGCCTCCCCTGATGCGGCGGGCCAGCATCGCGGTGCCGTTCTCCAGGTCGCGCGGGCCGACCTCGACGCGGACCGGCACCCCCTTGAGCTCCCAGTCGACGGCGCGGCGCCCGAAGGGGGTGTCCGTGCGGTCGTCGACCTGGACGCGCACTCCCGCGGCCTTCAGGCGGTCGCCGATCTCATGGACCTTGGCGAGCACCGCGTCGTCGCCCTTGATGGCCAGCACGACGGCCTGGACGGGTGCGAGGCGCGGCGGGACCCGCAGACCGTTGTCGTCGCCGTGCATCATCACCAGGGCGCCGATCATCCGCGTCGTACTGCCCCAGGAGGTCTGCCAGACGAGTTCCTGCTTGCCTTCCTTGGAGAGGTACTGGGTATGGAAGGCCCTGGCGAAGTTCTGGCCGAGCTCGTGGCTGGTGCCGAGCTGGAGGGCCTTGCCGTCGCCCATCATGCCTTCGAGGGTGAGGGTGTTGATGGCGCCCGCGAAGCGCTCCTGGGCGGTCTTGCGGCCCAGGACGAAGTCCATCGCGAGGACGTCCCGCATGAAGGCCCCATAGACGTCCTTGTGGATGCGGGCCGCGAAATCGCGTGCCTCTTCGTACGTCGCGTGAGCCGTGTGGCCTTCCTGCCAGAGGAACTCCGACGTCCGCAGGAAGAGCCGGGGCCGCAGTTCCCAACGGACCACGTTCGCCCACTGGTTGATCAGGAGCGGCAGGTCGCGGTAGCTCTGCACCCACTTGGAGAAGTACTCGTTGATGATCGTCTCGGAGGTGGGGCGGATGACGACCGGCTCCTCCAGCTCCTTGCCCCCGCCGTGCGTGACGACGGCCAGTTCGGGGGCGAAGCCTTCGACGTGCTCGGCCTCCCTGGTCAGGTACGACTGGGGGATGAGGAGCGGGAAGTACGCGTTCTGGGTACCCGTCTCCTTGATACGGGCGTCCATGTCCTGCTGCATGCGTTCCCACAGGCCGTAGCCGTACGGTCGGATCACCATGGTGCCGCGCACCGGCCCGTTGTCGGCCAGCTCGGCCTTGTTGATCAGATCCTGGTACCAGCGCGGGAAGTCTTCCGCGCGGGGCGTGAGAACGGGTGCCTTAGCCATGGCGCGCATGGTACGGCGGGCCTCCGGAGAGCGTGAATTGAATTCCTCCAGGGGGCGCACAACGGTGGCACGCAAGCATTGCCCCACAACCTCTGGACGCCACGACGGATGCGGAGTTCTCTGGCATACGGGGGGAGTGCGAGCGCACTGCACGGGGGCGGACGAACCGTTTGAATACGACACTCCAGCAACTCTCGGCGGATTGGGGCGCTTTCGATGACACCTACACTCGCGCAGCCGCACCTCCCCCGCGCGGGCACGACCCCCCGTGGCGTGGACCGGTGCGCACGCGCGCGTGACTGGGCGGAGATCCAGGAACGGATGCTGGTCCCGCTCTATGAAGCGGTGTACGAACGACTCGAAGTAGGCAGCGGAACGCGGCTTCTCGGCCTCGGCTGCGGTTCCGGACTCGCCCTCCTGATGGCGGCTTCACGGGGCGCGTCGGTCACCGGCGTCGACCCCTCGTCGCCCGAACGGCTCGCCCTGGCGCGCGAGCGCCTGTTGCCCGACACGAGCCCGGACGCACGACCGCACGGAGACACCCGGCTCATGGAGGGCGGCCCCGATGACGTATCGGGGCCGGATGCGCCCGCTTTCAACATGGTGACCGCGTTCCAGCCGATCGGCTGCATGGCGGGCGACTCCGAGGGCCTCTCCGGGCTCCTGGAGGCCACCGTCCCGCTGACCGGGAGCGGCACCCCCGTGGTCCTCGCCGGATGGGGTCCGCCGGAGCGCTGCACGACCTCTTCTGTACTGAGGGTGGCGACCAAACTCGCCGACCCGCTCCGTAATACGGGAAGTTGGCGCCCCGCGCTCCGTGACGACCTGGAGGAGGTCGCCCAGCGTGCGGGCCTCAAGCCGGACGGCTCGGGACGCGTGGCGTGCCCCTTCGGGTACGCGGACACGGACAGCGCGGTGCGCGGTCTGCTCTCCACGGGACTGTTCGACGCGGCGGTGGGCGCGACGGATCAGGTGCAGGTCGACAAGGAGCTGACGGAGGCCCTGCATCCGCACAAGCGGCGCGACGGGACCGTGTGGATGCCGAACGTGTTCCGGTACTTGATCGCGCGTACGCGGTAGCGGGCTAGCTTCCGCCCAGCGCCGTTCGAAGGCGGTCGAGCAGCGCCCTGGCCGCTGGGCTCGCGGGCCCGTCCGTGCGCCAGGTCAGGGCGATCCTGCCCCGGGGCCGGGGATCGGTGATCTCCAGTGTCCGCAGCCCGTACGCGGCCGCTGTACGCGGTTCGAGCGCGGGCAGGACGGCCACGCCCAGGCCGCGGACGACGAGTTGCACCAGGACCTGCGGGGCGGCCGCCTCGAAGGCGATGCGGGGCCGGATGCCTGCCTGGGCGCAGGCACGGTCGAGCACGCCGCGCAGGCCGGTGCCGCGCGGCAGGCTGATCAGCGGCCGGTCCCGGAGCTCGGCCAGCGGAACGGTCGTACGCCCCTCGGGCGCGAGGAGGGCGTCGCCCGGGAGCACGACGGCCACCAGGGGTTCGTCGATCACCGTCTGCCAGGAGATGCCCGGCGGGGGCTCCTCGTCCGTCAGGCCGAGGAGGGCGATGTCGAGTTCGCCGCCGCGCACCGCGGACAGCATCCGGTCCGAGCTGTCCTCGGTGAGGGCGATCTCGACCCCGGGGTGGTCGTCGTGGAAGTCGGCGATGACGGAGACCACGTCGAACTCATGGGTGGCCGCGCCGGACACCAGGCCGAGCGCGATCTGACCGCGGAGCAGTCCGGTGAACTCGTCCGCGGTGTGCCGCACGCCCTCGACCGCGGCGAGCGCGGCCCGCGCGAACGGCAGGACGGCCTCGCCCACCTCCGTCAGCGTCACCGACCGCCCCGAGCGGTCGAGGAGCGGCTGCCCGAGCTCCCTCTCCAACTGCCGGACCTGGGCGCTCACGCCTGGCTGGGCCAGGTGCAGGCGTTCGGCGGCGCGGGTGAAGCCGGCCTCCTCAGCCACGGCGACGAAGTACTGGAGCTGGCGGAGTTCCATAACTGGGCATGCTAGCTGCCAGAAGATCCAGCTCTTGGACTTATGGCGAGGTGCTCGACACCCTGGAGGAGTGGACATCAGAACCGCTGTCGCCGCCGAACGCCATGAACTCGCCGCCCTGCTCGACGACTTGTCGCCCGCTCAGTGGGAGGCGCCGACCCTGTGCGCGGGGTGGCGGGTCCGGGAAGTGGCGGCCCATATGTCGCTGGGATTCCGCTACTCGCTTCCGAAGACCCTCGCCGAACTCGTCAAGGCACGTGGGAGTCTCCACCGGATGACCGACCGCTGCGCCCGCAAGGACGCCGCGGCCCACTCGACCGGTCAACTCGCCGCGTTCCTCAGGGACAACGCGGACCATCCCTGGCAGCCGCCCCTGGCCGGGATCGAAGGGGCGCTGGGTCACGACGTGGTGCACGGCCTGGACATCTCGGTCGCGCTCGGGCTCGGGCGCAGGGTTCCCCTGGACCGCGTACGCGTCCTTCTTAAGAAGGTCACGCCCAAGAGCACCAAGTTCTTCGGGGCGGACGTCGGCGGCGTCAAGCTGTGCGCCGACGACCTCGACTGGAGTTACGGCACCGGCACTCCCCTGACCGGCGCCGCGCAGGACCTTCTCCTCGTCCTGTACGGCAGGAAGCTCCCCCCGGGCCGCCTCCGGGGGGAGCTTCAGAGCCGCTTCGCCACCGAGGTGGTCTAGTCGGCGTCCTTGGTGAGCCGCGTGATGCCGGCGACCCGGTACGCCGCTTCCTCCTCCAGCGTCTCGTTCTCCAGGAGCGCGGCGGCCAGGGCGTCCAGCTGGCCCCGGTGGTCCCGTAGTTGCCTGCAGGCGCTCTCGTAGCACTCGTCGACGATCCGCCGCATCTCGTGGTCGATCGTGTCGAGGGTGCCCGGGGCGGCCGAGAGACCGTAGGCCTGCTGGGCGTCGTTCGGCAGCGCGGAGAGGCGGCCCACGCGCTCGCTCATGCCCCAGCGGCCGACCATGCCGCGGGCGATGTTGGTGACCTGTTCGAGGTCGCTCTCGGCGCCCGTGGTGATGACGTCGAAGACGACGTGCTCGGCCGCCATGCCGCCCAGGGCCCCGACGATGCGGCCGCGCAGATACTCCTCCGTGTACGCGTACTTGTCGGCGTCCGGGGTCGACAGCGTGACGCCGAGAGCGCGCCCACGGGGCACGATGGTGATCTTCCGGACCGGGTCGGCACCGGGTTGCAACATCCCAAGAAGCGCGTGCCCGCTCTCGTGGTACGCCGTGCGCCGCCGCTCCTCGTCGGGCATGACCAGCGGCCGCTCGGCGCCCAGCTGGACCTTCTCGAGCGCCTCGGAGAGGTCCGCCTGCGTCACTTCCTTCTGCTTGCGCTTGACGGCGAGCAGGGCGGCTTCGTTGGCGAGGTTGGCGAGTTCCGCGCCGGTCATCCCCGGTGTCGTACGGGCGACCTGGGCGAGGTCGGTGTCGCTCGCCATCGGGATCTCGCGGGTGTGGATCTCGAGGATGGCCTCGCGTCCGCCGCGGTCGGGCGGGCTGACGGTGACGACCCGGTCGAAGCGTCCGGGGCGGGTCAGGGCGGGGTCGAGGATGTCGGCGCGGTTGGTGGCCGCGAGGACGATGACGCCCTCGGACCCCGAGAAACCATCCATCTCGGTGAGAATCTGGTTCAGCGTCTGCTCGCGCTCGTCGTGCCCGCCCATCCCGCTGCCGCCGCCACGCGCCCGACCGATGGTGTCGATCTCGTCGATGAAGATGATGGACGGCGCGACTTTCCTTGCCTCGGCGAAGAGTTCACGTACGCGCGATGCGCCGACGCCCACGATCATCTCGATGAACTCCGAGGCCGACGCCGAGAAGAAGGGCACGCCCGCCTCACCGGCGACGGCCCGCGCGAGCAGCGTCTTGCCGGTGCCGGGCAGGCCCGCGAGCAGCACGCCCCGCGGCATCTTGGCGCCCATCTCGCGGTAGGCGGCGGGATTCTTCAGGAAGTCGACGACGTCGCTGAGCTCGCCCTCGACCTCGTCGATGCCCGCCACGTCCTCGAAGGTGGTGCGCTTGTCGCCGGGTTCGAGCTCCACCGGCTTCGGCGGCGCCTTGCGTCCCAGCATGCCGCCCGCGCCGCCCATGCCCGAGCTCATCCGCCGGGCGATGAAGATCCACAGGACGACCAGGAGCAGCATCGGGGCGAGCGAGATGAGCAGATTGGCGAGGAAGCTGCGCTCCTGGACGACCGGCTCGGCGGTGACGGTGACGTCGTGCTTGGTGAGGTCGTCCCAGAGTTTGTCGTCGGCGAAGGCGGGGCGCTGGGTGATGAACTTGGTGTAGTTCCCCTTCTCGTCGCCCGGCTTCGGCTGCTCCTTCTTGAGCTGCCCCTGGATCGCGTCGCCCTTGGAGTAGATCTTCGTGACGTTCCCGGAGTCGACCTGCTTGCTGAACTCCGTGTACGAGATCGTCGGCTCGTCGCCCTCGTTGAAGAAGGAGAGTACGAGGTTGGCGATGAGATAGACGATGAGCGCGGTGAGGATGAGCCCGCCCCACCCGCCCGGCATCTTCTTCTTGGGCGGCGGCTTGGGCTCGGGAGGGGGCGCGCCCTCGGAGCGCCATGGCTGGTCGGGCGCCTGGCGCGGCGGCACAGGGTTGCTCATATCCGGACGTTACGACACAAACAGAGGCTGGGCACCTGCTCCGAAAACGCCTGGGGCGCCCCTCGACGGAGAGGGGCGCCCCAGGCGGCGTACGAGATGCGAGCGTCAGCCCATGAACTTCTTGAACTCGTCCGGCAGCTCGAAGTCCTGCGCCTGCTGGCCCGCGGGCAGACCGAAGGCGCCACCCTCCTGAGCCGCCTGCTCGCGGCGGTTGGCGTCCTCAAGCTCCTGCTGCTTGCGCTTCATCGGGTTGCCGGAGCGCTGCTTGCCCTTGGCCTGCTTCTGCTTCTTCTTCTGCTTGCCGGCGCCGCCACCCATGCCCGGCATCCCGGGCATACCCGGCATTCCGCCGCCCTGGGCCATCCGCGACATCATCTTGCGGGCCTCGAAGAAGCGCTCGACCAGGTTCTTGACGGCGCTGACCTCGACACCGGAGCCCTTGGCGATACGAGCGCGGCGCGAGCCATTGATGATCGCCGCGTCCGCCCGCTCGGCGGGCGTCATCGACTTGATGATCGCGGCGGTGCGGTCGACGTCCCGCTCGTCCAGGTTGTTGATCTGGTCCTTGATCTGCCCCATGCCGGGCATCATCCCGAGCAGCTTGCTGATGCTGCCCATCTTCCGGACCTGCTCCATCTGGGCCAGGAAGTCGTCGAGCGTGAAGTCCTTGCCCTTGCTGCTCGCCAGCTTGGAGGCCATCTTCTCGGCCTCTTGCTGGGAGAAGGTCTGCTCGGCCTTCTCGATCAGCGTGAGCATGTCGCCCATGCCGAGGATGCGGGACGCCATGCGGTCCGGGTGGAACGCGTCGAAGTCGTCCAGCTTCTCGCCGTTGGAGGCGAACATGATCTGACGGCCGGTGACCTGCGCAATGGAGAGCGCGGCACCACCACGGGCGTCACCATCGAGCTTCGACAGGACGACGCCATCGAAGCCGACGCCGTCACGGAAGGACTCCGCCGTGTTCACGGCGTCCTGACCGATCATGGCGTCGACGACGAAGAGGACCTCGTCCGGGCTGACGGCGTCGCGGATGTCCGCGGCCTGCTGCATCAGCTCCTGGTCGATGCCGAGGCGTCCGGCGGTGTCGACGATGACGACGTCGTACTGCTTGGTCTTGGCGAACTCGATCGAGTCCTTGGCGACCTTGACCGGGTCACCTACGCCGTTGCCCGGCTCGGGGGCGTAGACGCCGACGCCCGCACGCTCGGCGACGACGGACAGCTGGTTCACGGCGTTGGGGCGCTGAAGGTCACACGCCACGAGGAGCGGGGAGTGGCCCTGCCCCTTCAGCCAGAGGCCGAGCTTTCCGGCGAGGGTGGTCTTACCGGCACCCTGCAGACCGGCGAGCATGATGACGGTCGGCGGGTTCTTGGCGAACCGCAGGCGTCGCGTCTCGCCGCCGAGGATGCCTACGAGCTCCTCGTTGACGATCTTGATGACCTGCTGGGCGGGGTTCAGGGCCTGGGAGACCTCGACCCCGGCGGCGCGCTCCTTGACCTGCTTGATGAAGGCCCGGACGACGGGGAGGGCGACGTCCGCCTCGAGCAGGGCGATGCGGATCTCGCGCGCCGTGGCGTCGATGTCCGCCTCGGACAGGCGGCCCTTGCCCCGGAGGTTCTTGAATGTCGCTGCGAGGCGGTCGGAGAGAGTGTCGAACACGGCGGTCGCGAATCCTCGGGTCGGGGGCGGGCGGATAGGTCGCCCTCCAGGGTATCTGTCCCGCCGGGCGGGCGGGGCCGCAGCGTCGGGGCCGGTACGTGTGCACCCCCGGGGTGCGGGGTGGGCGCCTCATCCCGCACCCCGCGGTGGGCCACCGAACAGCCTCTCCCACCCACCCACCCGTTCACCCCGCATCCGCCCCTGAACGAACAAGCTTTCCCACCCACCCGCCCGATTGCCCCGCGGTGCCAGGGGGCGCGTAAGGGAGTGGGGGTGGGCGGGTGATCTGCGTCGTGGGGTGGGAGGGGAGGGCCTTCAGGCCTGGGGTGGGTGCGTAGGCGATGGGGTGGGCCGTGCACGCCGGCAGGTTGCGATGTTCCACCAGCCACAGAAGCAGGCCCACGACTCATCCGCAGTCGGCGACGCTCGCGAGGGGACGTGGCGGTATGTCCGCCCGGAGCACGGCTCCCGGCGCTCCGGGGCCGAAGCAGCCACGCGGCCACCGGACGATAGCGAGGACGGACATACCGGCACGGCACCGCACCCACAGACGAACCCTCGCCGCAGTCGGCAGCGCACGCGAGGGGACGTGCCGGTATGTCCGCCCGGAGCACGGTTCGCGGGACTCCGGGGCCGAAGTAGCCCTGCGGTCACCGGACGATAGCGAGGACGGACATACCGGCACGGCCCCGCACCCACAGCCGGTGCAGCCCCGAAGCACGGACGTACCCGTAGCCGCCCGCGCCACCACACCCACCCCCCTACCCCCGCAACACCTCCTCCACAGCCCGAGCCACCCCCACAGCCCGCTCCCCCGAAAGCGGAGCCCCATCCCCCGTCACGTAGAACGCGTCCACCGCATTCGCCCCCAGCGTCGACACATGCGCACTCCGCACCACAACCCCCGCCGACTCCAACGCCCGCCCGATCCGGTGCAGCAGCCCCGGAGCATCCTGCGCCCGCACCTCGATCACCGTCGCGAGCCGCGAGCCCGCCGGAGCCACCGTCACGCGCGGCGGTGGCGCCACCGTCCCCCGGCGCCTCGGGTACGCAGCGTCCCGCTCCGCCAACCGCGACGCGATGTCCAGGGAGCCGTCAAGCGCCCGCACCAGATCCGACCGCAGGCGCGCGGCCTGCGGCAACGACCCGTACTCCGCCGCGACCCGCCAGTTCAGCAGCAGCACGGAGTCCTCAAGCCCGGACGACGGCCCGGACGCCAACCCCACCCCCTGCAAGCCCACCCCCCGCAACTCCGCCGTCCGCACAGCAAGCCGATGCATGGCAAGCACGCCCGCGACAGCCGACAGCACGCCCGGCTGATCCGGCACCGCGATGATCAGCTCCACGCCCAGCGGCTCGGGCTCCCCCGAAGCCTCACCCACAGGCCCAGGCCCCTCCGTCTGCGCCCGCAGCGCCAGCACCGGCCCGCCCGTACGGAACGCCTCCACCGCGAGCCGCTCCTGCTCGGCGGTAGGAGCGACGTCCTCCACGCCCTCCGGCTCGTCCCCCGACAGCACCGCCCCCACCCGCTTCACCAGATCGGCGACGAGCGAACCACGCCAGGCGGACCAGGCCGCGGGGCCGGTGGCCAGCGCGTCCGCCTCCGTCAGCGCGTGCAACAGCTCCAGCGTCCCCAGTGAGCCCACCGCGTCCGCGACGGCCCGCACCGTGGCCGGGTCGTCGAGGTCCCGCCGCGTGGCCGTCTCGATCAGCAGCAGGTGGTGCCGGACCAGGGTCGCGAGGACCGTCACGTCACCCCGGTCGAAGCCGATCCGGGCGGCGACGTCCCGGGCGATGATCTCCCCGGCCACGGAGTGATCTCCCGGCCAGCCCTTCCCGATGTCGTGCAGCAGCCCTGCCACCAGCAACAGGTCGGGACGCCCCACACGCCGGGTCAGCTCCGAGGCCCGCACCGCCGTCTCCACCAGATGCCGGTCGACCGTCCACGTATGCACGGCATTGCGCTGCGGCCTGCACCGCACCCGCTCCCAGTCGGGCAGCAACCGGGTGATGAGACCCTCGGCCTCCAGCGCCTCCCACACCTCGACCGTGGGCCGCCCGGCCCCGAGCAGCGTCACCAACTGCTCCCGGGCCTCCGCGGGCCACGGCGTGGGCAAGGGCCGCACGGCCGCCGCCATCCTGCGCACCGCGTGGAGCGACAGGGGCAGCCCGGCCTGGGCCGCCGCGGCAGCCGCCCGAAGCGGCAGCACGGGATCCCGCTCGGGCCGAGCCGCCCGCGCGAGAACCACCTCCCCGTCCTGCTCCACCACTCCCTCGGCGAGCGGCGAGCGCTCGGCCACCGCCGCCCCCTTGCCGCCCCCCAGCATCGCCCGCAGCCGAGGCCGCACGGACCGGGACCGCAGCACCCTGCCCACCTCGCGCCACGTCACGTCACTCGCGTACGAGACGGTGCGAGCGGACTCGTACACCTGCCGGAGCAGCGTGTCGGCGTCCAACAGACCCAATTCGGCGGCCACTTGGTCCTGCTCCTGAAGGGCGAGCCGGTCTGTGGCCCGCCCCGTCGTCAGATGCAGCGCGTCCCGGACGTCGAGCAACCGCCGCCGGGCATCGGAGAGCCCCTCCCGAGGCGCGTCAGCCAGCCACGAGGCGGCGACGGCCCGCAAGGCAGTCGCATCCCGCAAGCCACCCCGCGCCTCCTTCAGGTCCGGCTCCAGGAGATAGTTCAACTCCCCCTGCCGCTCGGCCCGTTCCTCGCACAGCTCCCGCAGCTCGGGCAGCCGCTTCGGCGCGAGGTTGCGCCAGTCGGCGAGCACCGCCGTACGCAGCCCGGCGGTAAGACCGAGATCGCCCACGACGTGCCGCGCGTCGAGCAGCCCCAGCTGCACCTTGAGATCCTCGCCGGCGGTCTTGCGCGCCTCCGCCGGCGTCCGCACGGAGTGATCGAGCGCGAGCCCGAGATCCCAGATGGGATACCAGATGCGGTCCGCCAGGGCCGCCACCTCACCGGCGTCCGCGCTGCCGTCGTGCAGCAGCAGCAGATCCAGATCGCTGCGCGGCGAAAGCTCGCCTCTTCCGTAGCCGCCGACGGCGACCAGCGAGACACCGCGCGGCGCGCCCCCGCCCGTGAAGAGTCCGGTCAGCCAGTCGTCCGTGAGGTCGGCGAGGGCCGAACGGCGCGGCGGCCCGGACCGCGCATCCCCTTGAAGGAGGCGCAGCCGGGCCGCCGCATAGCCGCTGGGTCCGGAGTCTTCCGATTCCGATTCGGTACGTACGTCCACACTCGTCACCCAGCAGCTCCTGTCAGTCCCGCTCAGTCCGCTCAGTTCCGCTCAGCTCTGGTAGCTCAGCCCTTGCCGACCGAGCTCACAACGCATCCGGTCCGCGTTCACCGGTCCGCACCCGCACCGCCGTCTCGACCGGGACGCTCCAGACCTTGCCGTCCCCGATCTTGCCGGTTCGGGCGGCCTTGACCACGACATCCACGAGCTGTTCGGCGTCGTCGTCCTCGACCAGGACCTCGATCCGGATCTTCGGCACGAGATCGACGGTGTACTCCGCGCCACGGTAGACCTCGGTGTGGCCGCGCTGGCGGCCGTAGCCGCTGGCCTCGGTCACGGTCAGACCCTGGACGCCGAAGGCCTGGAGGGCCTCCTTGATCTCGTCGAGCCGGTGCGGCTTGACGACCGCGGTGATGAGCTTCATGCGTCCACCCTCTTGTTCTTTCCGGTCGCAGCCTTACCGGCGTCCTGGGCCGGCGGGCCGGGCACGGCGGCGGTACGGGGCGCGGTGCCACCGCCCGCTCCACTGAAGTCGTACGCGGTCTCGGCGTGCTGCACCTGGTCGATGCCCGCGACCTCCTCGTCCTCGCTGACCCGCATCCCGATGGTCTTGTCGACCAGGAAGGCGAGGATCGCGGAGGCGATCATGGAGTACGCGAGGACGGCGCCGACACCGGCGGCCTGCTTGCCCAGCTGGTCGAGGCCGCCGCCGTAGAAGAGGCCCTTGGCGTCGGACTGGACGCCACCGGTGGCGAAGAAGCCGACGAGCAGCGAGCCCACGACACCGCCGACGAGGTGGACACCGACGACGTCGAGGGAGTCGTCGTAGCCGAACTTGAACTTGAGGCCGACGGCCATGGCGCAGAGCAGACCGGCGATGGCACCGATGGCGATCGCGCCGAGCGGCGAGCAGGAGCCGCCGGACGGGGTGATCGCGACGAGACCGGCGACGGCGCCCGAAGCGGCGCCGAGCGTGGTGAACGCGCCGTGCCTGATCTTCTCGTAGGCGAGCCAGGCCAGCATGGCCGCGGCGGTGGCGACCTGCGTGTTCAGGAACATCATCGCGCCGACGCCGTCGTCGTTGCCCAGCCACGATCCGGCGTTGAAGCCGAACCAGCCGAACCACAGGAGGGCGGCGCCGAGCATGACCAGCGGCAGGCTGTGCGGCCGCATCGGGTCCTTCTTGAAGCCGACGCGCTTGCCGATGACCAGGATCACGCCGAGCGCGGCGGCACCGGCGTTGATGTGCACGGCCGTACCACCGGCGAAGTCGATGACGCCGAGCTCGAAGGCCCAGCCGCCCGTGCCCCACACCCAGTGCGCGACAGGGAAGTAGACGACCGTGGCCCAGAGCGCGACGAACAGCGCCCAGCCGGTGAACTTCACGCGGTCGGCGAGCGCACCGCTGATCAGCGCGGGCGTGATGATCGCGAACATCAGCTGGAAGACCGCGAAGACATAGACCGGGATGGTGTAGCCGTCCCACAGCTCGGTGAGCCCTATGCCGCTCAGACCGACGTAGTCGGACGACCAGCCGAAGAGGCTGCCGTGGTCGGTGCCGAACGCGATGGAGAAGCCGTACAGCACCCAGAGGATGGTGACGATCCCCAGACTGATGAAGCTCATCATCAGCATGTTCAGCGTGCTCTTGACGCGGACCATGCCTCCGTAGAAGAAGGCGAGTCCCGGTGTCATGAGCATCACCAGGGCGGAACAGATGAGCATGAACCCTGTGTTGGCGGCAGACAGCTGCGGGGCGTCTGCGGCGATCGTGATGCCTGGGGGCATCGGCGTCTCCTCGTCGTCGTATGCGGCCCGTGCGGGCGGGGCAAGAGGGGGTGGGCCGTTATGCGCCATGAGATTGGCCCAGCGCCGTTTCAGGGGGCGCCCCTCGATGTTTCGCCGCAGTGACGAAGAGGTCGTGCGTGTTACGCGTCCATGAACTGCCGGGTCAGGCGGGGCGCGGTTTCATACCCTGCGCACAGCACACAAACCGGCCGCGGCGGCCATCCGATTGACCTGGCGTGGGGGAGCCGAGTCGGGCAGTTCGGGATGGGCCGGCCACGGCCGGAGTTCTGGTGGGGGCGCCGTCAGACCGCCTCCGCGGTTTCCGGCATGTCGATGGCGAGCTGGTCCGTGAGCTGCACGACCTCGGCGATGTCGCCGAAGTCGCGCACCGCGGTGTCCACGGTCTTGCGAAGGCGGGTGTTGACCCGCTCGGAGCGGACCTTCTTGGCGATGGTCAGGGCCTGGCCCGCGAGCACCGTGCTCTGCTCGGGCTCGCGCTGGAGCAGGTGGACCGTGGCCATGCCGATGAGGTTCAGTGCGTACGAACGCTGGTGCTCGGAGTCCTTGCCGAAGAGGTCGACGGCGCGCTCCATGACGGGCTCCGAGAGCGAGGCGTACGTGGGGCTGCGGCCCGCCACATAGGCCAGGTCGCGGAACGAGTGGGCGTTCTCGCCGTTCAGCTCGGCCTCGGAGAAGAAGCGGATCCAGTCGGGCTCGGGCTCGTCGAACTCGGCCGCGTCGGCGAAGGTGTCCTCGGCCATGCGCACGGCCCGCTTGCACTTGCCGGGCTGGCCCATGCTGGCGTAGGCGCGGGCCTCCATCGCATACAGCATGGCCTGGGTGCGCGGGCTCGCGCAGTCACGGCTTCCGTACTGCGCGAGGTGGATGAGTTCGAGCGCGTCGTCGGGCCGTCCGAGGTGGATCATCTGGCGGCTCATGCTGGAGAGGATGTACGAACCAAGGGGCTTCTCGCCCGCTTCCTTCGCGGCGTGCAGGGCGAGGACGAAGTACTTCTGGGCGGTGGGCTGGAGCCCGACGTCGTAGCTCATCCAGCCGGCCAGCTCGGCCAGTTCGCCCGCGACCTTGAAGAGCCGCTTGGACGTGGCCTCCGGCTGGGGCTCCTGCAACAGGTCCGTCACCTCGTGCAATTGGCCGACGACCGCCTTGCGCCGCAGCCCTCCCCCGCACTGCGCGTCCCACTGCCGGAACATCACGGTCGTGGACTCCAGGAGGTCGAGCTCCGGTTTGGAGAGCCGGCCGGGCCTGCGGGAGGGCGCGAGCGGCTCGGGGTCGCTCGCCGGGGTCGTCGGTCCGGGGACCAGCCAGCGCTGCATCGGCTCGATGAGGGCGGGGCCCGCGGAGAGCGCGAGCGAGGTGCCGAGGAAGCCGCGCCGGGCCAGCATCAGGTCGCTGCGCGAGAACTCGCTGATGAGCGCGACGGTCTGGGGCCCGGTCCAGGGCAGATCGACGCCCGAGACGGAGGGCGACTGGTGCGCGGCGCGAAGACCGAGGTCCTCGACCGCGACGACACAGCCGAACCGCTCGGAGAACAGCTCGGAGAGGATGCGCGGGATGGGCTCGCGGGGATTCTCGCCGTCCAGCCAGCGCCGCACGCGCGAGGTGTCGGTGGAGATGTGATGCGCGCCCAACTGCCGCGCCCTGCGGTTCACTTGGCGTGCCAGCTCGCCCTTCGACCAGCCGCTGCGCACGAACCAGGAATTGAGCAGTTCGTTGGGGCGCTTCTCAGCGTTCGCACCACTTCCGCCATTGCCGCCCACTGGAACGCCCCCATCCCTCAAGACACCTACACGCGGTCTCACGCCAAGCCCTACCAGAATGCCGCGCATTGCGGCTCTCCGTCCGGAGAACGTCACCCATCGAACAGGAAACCGACTTGCCTCCGGCATACCCACGAGTGCACAGCACTTAGGGGCTGTGTACTGAAAGTAATCCTACGATCACCCCTCCGGCGAGGGCGATCGCGGAAACGCCACCATTCGCCACCCCTTCGAATGAACTCCCGGCCCACAGCAAGCGATTGACTTGACAGTGGACGTTCGAAGGCGGGCGGAAGGGAGCACTTAGGGGCGCGTTTAACAGAGCGCACCCCCGTGGGGCCGTCGGGCGCCTGCACAAGAGCACAGGGTCACGATCCGATTCCGTCACGTAACCACACTGCGCTCGACCCGTTGGAGGGGGCATGGGCTTCACGATCGGCGGCATCCGGGGTACCGACAGGCCCCGCACCGGTTCACGGCGGCGCGGCCGCGCGTCGGACTGCACGGCGGTGGCCGAGTACACCGGACTGTGGGGGTGGGCCGCGGTCCCCGGCGCACGCGCCCTGGACGGCCGCTGCTCCTGCGGCGCGGCCGACTGCGCCGCCCCCGGCGCCCACCCCCTGGACTTCGCCCCGGAGGTGCCCGCCGGGGCGACACTCGACGAAGTGACCGAGGCCTGGGCGCAGTTCCCCGGGGCCGCCGTGCTGCTGCCCGTGGGCCGCGCCTTCGACGTGATCGAGGTGGCCGAGGCGGCCGGACGCAGGGCGCTGGTCCGCCTGGAGCGCATCGGCCTGCCGCTCGGCCCGGTGGCGGCCACCCCGGAGGGGCGCACGCACTTCTTCGTCGCCCCCGGCGCCGCCGCCGAACTCCCCCAGCTGCTCTACCGCATGGGCTGGGACGACGCCGGCATCGATCTGCACGGCCTGGGACCCGGCACGCACATCACGGCACCGCCGTCCGACCGCGCGGGCCTCGGCCCGGTCCGCTGGCTCCGCGCCCCCGACCTGGACTCGGCGACACATCCGCCGCAGGCGCGGCTCGTGCTCGGAACCCTGGCGTACGTGGCGCACCGCTCCCCGGCGTAGAAACGCCCGCACACGGAAATGCCCGCCCCGGCTGCACCCCGGGGCGGGCATTTCTTTCGTACGCGGCACGTGAGCGCCTCGAAGGGGACCAGCCGGTCCACCGCCAAAGCGCTAGTCGCCGATGAGGGCGTCCACAAAAGCCTCCGGCTCGAACGGCGCCAGATCATCCGCACCCTCGCCAAGACCCACCAGCTTCACGGGCACGCCCAACTCGCGCTGGACCGCGACGACGATGCCGCCCTTGGCCGTGCCGTCCAGCTTCGTCAGGACGATGCCGGTGATGTCGACGACCTCGGCGAAGACCCGCGCCTGCACCAGGCCGTTCTGCCCGGTCGTCGCGTCCAGGACGAGCAGCACCTCGTCCAGCGGCGCGTGCTTCTCGACGACGCGCTTGACCTTGCCGAGCTCGTCCATCAGGCCGGTCTTGGTGTGCAGGCGCCCCGCGGTGTCGATGAGCACGACGTCGGCGCCCTCCGCGATGCCTTCCTTGACGGCGTCGAAGGCGATCGACGCCGGGTCGCCGCCCTCGGGGCCGCGGACCGTGCGCGCGCCGACGCGCTCGCCCCAGGTCTGCAGCTGGTCGGCGGCGGCCGCGCGGAACGTGTCCGCGGCGCCGAGGACCACGGAGCGGCCGTCGGCGACGAGCACGCGCGCGAGCTTGCCGGTGGTGGTGGTCTTGCCGGTGCCGTTCACGCCGACGACCATCACGATGCCGGGCGTCTCCAGGCCCGACTCGGTCTTGACCGTGCGGTCGAAGTCCGGTCCGACCAGGGCGATGAGTTCCTCGCGCAGCAGGTTGCGCAGGTCGTCCGGGGTACGGGTGCCGAGCACGCGGACGCGTTCGCGAAGCCGCTCGACCAGTTCCTGGGTGGGGGCGACGCCGACGTCGGCGGTGAGGAGCGTGTCCTCGATCTCCTCCCACGTGTCCTCGTCCAGGTGCTCGCGGGAGAGGAGCGTGAGCAGCCCCTTGCCGAGTGCGTTCTGCGAGCGGGAGAGCCGCGAGCGCAGACGGACCAGGCGACCTGCCGTGGGCTCCGGGGTCTCGATCTCCGGAGCGGCCGGCTCTTCGACGACGACGGGAGCCGATGCCGACGGCTCGGCGAGCGGGAGTTCCACCTCCTCGATCGTGCGGCGCGGTTCGTCGCGCGGCGTCTCGGCCTCGTCGCCGACATGCGGCTCGGCCGGAGGGGCGGTGATGGTGGGCGTGGACGACGGGGCCTGCGGCGGCAGCTGCTTCTTCTTGCGGCTGCCGATCACGAGCCCGCCGAGCGCGCCGATCACGACCACGGCGATGACTACAGCAAGGATGACGATTTCCATAACTCACCCAGTATCAGCCATGGGGGCAACAAGGGCCCAGGCTGTAGCTTCCTCCAAAGAACATAAGCTCATAGAGGGCACTACTCGGACTAAAGTACGATGGAGCTCTCCGCATCAACGCGCGTAGAGTCCAACGCGATCACCCCCACGGACGGATCGCGGCGTTGCGATCCGAGCGAGAGGCACGGACCCCACCCCATGAGCACCACCGCCGAAAACGAAGGCGCCCTGGAGACACGCGGCCTCGAGCCCGTCCCCGACTCCGAGCGCACCGGCCGGACCCGCGAGCTGTTCCCCACCTGGGTGGCGGCCAACATCAGCGTCCTGCTGCTCACCATGGGCGCCGGCCTCATCGTGACCAACGGCCTCAACTTCTGGCAGGCCCTGGTCGTCGCCCTGGTCTCGCCGCTCCTGAGCTACGGCCTCGTCGGTCTGATCTCGATCGCGGGCAAGCGCGGCGGCTCCCCCGGCATGACGCTCTCGCGCGCCGTCTTCGGCCAGCGCGGCAACCTCTTCCCGGGTTCACTGATCTGGGTGGCCCGCTGGGGCTGGGAGACGATCAACGCGGTGACGGGCGCGTACGCGATCATCACCGTCCTGGACATCTGCTTCGGCGTGAAGTCCAGCACGTGGCTGACGATCGTGACGCTGGTCGTCTTCGTCGCCTGTACGTTCGTGATCAGCGGCCTGGGCCGCAAGGTCCTGCACATCTGCAACACCTGGGCGACGTACCTCTTCGGCGCGTTCAGCGTCCTCGTGCTCGTCTATCTGGTGGCCAACACTCCCTGGTCGGACGTCTTCTCGCAGTCCGCGGGCTCCACCGCGGCGATGATCGCGGGCGTCGGCGTGATCGCCGCGGGCGGCATCAGCTGGGTCCCCACGGGCCCGGACTTCACGCGCTACCTCCCGCGCAAGGCCTCCAGCAAGGCCCTGGTGGGCAACGCCATCGGTGGCGCCGGCATCGTCGTCGTACCGATGGTCCTGATGGGCGCGGTCATGGCGGTCAGCACGCCGAGCCTGTCGAAGGCATCGGACCCGGTCTCCTTCCTCGGCGAGCTGCTTCCGACGTGGATCGCCGTGCCGTATCTGCTGATGGCCCTGATCGGCATGCTCCTGATCAACTCGATGTCGATGTACTCCGCGGGCTTCACCGCGATGACGCTCGGCATCAAGGTCCCGCGCACGTGGGCGGTGTCCATCAACGCCATCATCAGCCTGATCTTCGGGTACCTCCTGATGAACGTGGCCACCAGCTTCATCGGCTCGTTCATCTCCTTCCTGACCCTGCTCGCGGTCGCGTTCTCCGCCTGGATCGGCGTCTTCGGCATCGACATGCTGAGCAGGAAGACGTACGACGGCGAGGCGCTGATGGACACCAAGCGCACCAGCGCCTACTGGTACAAGGCGGGCTTCGCCTGGCAGGCCATGACCGCATGGGCCATCGCCCTGGTGGCGGGTCTGCTGTTCACGAAGGTCGACTGGTTCAGCGGCCCGCTCGCCACGTCCTGGATCGGCCGCAACGGCCTGGGCTGGCTGGCCACGATCCTCATCGCGGCCGCGCTGTACGCGGTGCTGCCGCGGACCCCGGCCGTCGAGGCCCCCGAGGGCAAGGGCGACGGCGAGAGCGAGCTGGTCTCCGCCTGATCCGGAACAACTGCCCCCGGGCACTGGTCATCTGACACCGCGTCATCTAACGTCCCTCTTCGCCCACCCACGGTGAAGGGGGACGTTTTCCATGCCCGTCACAGTCGTACGTTTCAACCTCGTCGATCCGGACGCCACGCCCACCTCGCTGAGCGAGCGCTACAAAGCCGCCGTGGAGATGGCCACGTACGCGGATGACCGGGGCATCTCCACCGTGCAGACCGAGGAGCACCACGGCGTCGGCAACAACTGGCTGCCCTCGCCCTTCACTTTCGCGGGCGCGGTGTTCGGTGCGACCCGGCGCATCGCGGTCACGGTCTCCGCGATCATCGGGCCGCTGCACGATCCGCTGCGGCTCGCCGAGGACATCGCCGTACTCGATCTGCTCAGCGGCGGCCGTCTGGTGACCGTGGCGGGGATCGGCTACCGGCCCGAGGAGTACGAGGCGTTCGGCGTCGACTGGAAGCGGCGCGGCAAGCTCCAGGACGAGCTTCTGGAGACCCTGCTGCAGGCATGGACCGGCGAGCCCTTCGAGTTTCGCGGCCGCACCGCCCGCGTCACCCCGCGTCCGTACACCCAGCCCCACCCGATGCTGCTGGTCGGCGGCTCCTCACAGGCCGCGGCCCGCCGCGCGGCCCGGCTCGGCCTGCCGTTCTTCCCCAGCGCCCATCTGCCGGAGCTCGAGGCGTACTACAACGAACGTCTCGCGGAGTACGGCACCGAGGGCTGGACCATGATGCCCGCGGCCGAGACCCCGCTCCTGCACATCGCGGACGACCCGGACCGCACCTGGGCGGAGCACGGCGAGCACTTCCTGCACGAGGCCCGCACCTATGCCTCCTGGCAGTCCAAGGACATCCGCTCGGCGGTGAAGTCCACCGCCACCACGGTCGCCGAACTGCGCACCGAGGGCGTCTACCGCGTCCTCACGCCCGACGAGTGCGTGGCGTATGTGCAGGGGGGCGCCGCCAATCTCGTACTGCATCCGCTCTCCGGCGGGATGCCGGTGGACGAGGGATGGCGCAGCCTGCACCACTTCTGCGAAAACGTGCTGCCCCGGCTCAAGGAATAGGTCCTTGAACCGGGGCAGCATCCTCAGAGGAGGGGCAGCGGGGATTAGCCCATCTCCTCCAGGGTCTTGCCCTTCGTCTCCTTGACGAACTTCATGACGAAGGGGATGGAGATCGCGGCGAAGGCGCCGTAGATGATGTACGAGCCGGTGAGGCTCCACTCGGACATGCTCGGGAACGTCTTGGTGATCGCGAAGTTGGCGAGCCACTGGGCCGACGCGGCCACACCGAGGGCGGCGGCGCGGATCCGGTTCGGGAAGATCTCGCCGAGCAGGACCCAGACCACCACGCCCCAGGAGAGGGCGAAGAAGAGCACGAAGAGGTTGGCGGCGATGATCGCGGTCAGACCCTGCGCGTCCGGCAGCGAGACGTTGTCGCCGGAGCCGGTCCGGTACGAGAACGCCCAGGCCATGGTGAACAGCGCCAGGGCCATACCGGCGGACCCGATCAGGGCCAGCGGCTTGCGGCCGATCCGGTCGACGAAGATCATCGCGATGACCGTGCCGACGATGTTCACGATCGACGTCTCGAACGAGTACAGGAACGAGCTGCTCGGGTCGTGCCCGATCGACTGCCACAGCTGGTTCGAGTAGTAGAAGATCACGTTGATGCCGACGAGCTGCTGGAAGACCGAGAGCCCGATGCCGATCCAGACGATCGGCAGGAAGCCGACCTTGCCGAGCAGGTCCTTGAACGAGGACTTGTGCTCGCGGCGCATGCCCTCGTGGATCTCGGCGACGCGCGCGTCCAGGTCGATCTTGGTTCCCTCGACCTCGCCGAGGACCTTCTTTGCCTCGACGTCGCGGCCGACGGAGATCAAGAAGCGCGGCGACTCGGGGATGACGAAGGAGAGCACGCCGTACAGGACGGCCGGGACGACCATGACGCCGAGCATCAGCTGCCAGGCCTCGAGGCCCATCAGCTCGCCGCGCTGGTCGTCGTCCGCCAGCTTCAGGATGCCGTAGTTGACCAGCTGCGAGACGGCGATACCGATGACGATCGCGGCCTGCTGGAAGGAGGCGAGGCGGCCTCGGTACGCGGGCGGTGCGACCTCAGCGATGTAGGCAGGGCCGATGACGGAGGCCATGCCGATGCCGATACCGCCGATGAAACGCCACATCGTCAGGTCCCACGCCGCGAACGGCAGGGCGGAACCGACGGCGCTCGCCGCGAAGAGGACGGCGGCGATCTGCATGCAGCGGATGCGGCCGATGCGGTCGGCGATGCGCCCCGCGACCGCTGCACCGACGGCGCAGCCGAGCAGCGCGGTGGCGATGATCCAGCCGAGCATGTTCGCGTCTACGTCGAACCGGTGCTGGATGGCGACGGTCGCGCCGTTGATCACGGAGCTGTCATAGCCGAAGAGGAAGCCGCCCATGGCGGCGGCCGCCGTGATGAAGATGACGTGGCCGAGATGGTCCGGCCTGGCCTCTCTGCCTTCGGGCTGCGGCGCCTTCGTTGTGCTGGTCACATGGACTCCTCGGGCCACCGGCAGCATCGCCGGGGGTGGGGGTGAGCACTTCAAGTGGCGCACAACTTCACGCCGCCCACCACCTGAAGGTAAAAGCAACGTTGCAGAGACTATGCCTTCAAGTTTCGAAGTCAATACCTGGGTTCCTGTGAATTTAAGGCACAGGTGAGGTCGACTTCGTTCAAGTGTTGAAGTTATGAAGGTGAGCCGGTGAAGGGCTCCCGGAGAGCTACCGGAGCCGCTGGCTGATCACCTTCGAGACGCCGTCGCCCTGCATGGACACGCCATACAGCGCGTCGGCGACCTCCATCGTCCGCTTCTGGTGCGTGATCACGATGAGCTGCGAGGCCTCCTGCAGCTCCTCCATGATGCGGATGAGCCGCTGCAGGTTGGTGTCGTCGAGCGCGGCCTCGACCTCGTCCATCACATAGAAGGGACTTGGCCGTGCCTTGAAGATCGAGACGAGCAGCGCGACGGCGGTCAGGGACCGCTCACCGCCCGAGAGCAGCGAGAGCCGCTTGACCTTCTTGCCGGGCGGGCGCGCCTCGACGTCGACGCCCGTGGCGAGCATGTTGTCGGGATCGGTCAGGATGAGCCGGCCCTCACCGCCCGGGAAGAGCCGCGAGAAGACACCCTCGAACTCCCGGGCCGTGTCCCGGTAGGCCTCGGTGAAGACCTGCTCGACGCGCTCGTCGACCTCCTTCACCACTTGCAGGAGATCGGTCCGCGTCTTCTTCAGGTCCTCCAGCTGCTCGCTCAGGAACTTATGGCGTTCCTCCAGCGCGGCGAACTCCTCAAGGGCCAGCGGGTTCACCTTCCCGAGCTGCTGGTACGCCCGTTCGGCCGACCGCAGCCGCTTCTCCTGCTCACCGCGGACGTACGGCACGGGCCTGTTGCGCGGGTGCTCCGGGTCTTCGGGCAGCTCCTCGCCCTCGGCCGCGGGGGATGGCGGCACGAGCTGGTCGGGGCCGTAGTCGGACACGAGTCCTGCCGGTTCCACACCGAGTTCCTCCAGTGCCTTGGACTCCAGCTGCTCGATGCGCAGCCGTTTCTCGGCACCGAGTACCTCGCCGCGGTGGACCGAATCCGTCAACTTGTCGAGCTCCGCCTTGAGGTCGCGCCCCTGGCCCCGCTCGGCGGTGAGATCCCGCTCCCGCACCTCCTTGGCGCGCTCGGCGGCGGCACGTTCCTCCTGGGCCCGCACGAGCGAGACCTCGACGTGCGCGAGCAGTTGCCGCGCACCACGGGCGACTGCATCGGCGACCGCCGCCTCGTGCCGCATCCGGGCCTTGCGCTGCTCGGCACGCGCGCGTGCCTCGCGTTCGGCGCGCGCGGCCCGGTCGAGCGAGTCGGCGCGCCCCGCAAGGCCCTTGACCCGCTCCTCGTGCGTACGCACCTGGAGCCTGGCCTCCATCTCGGTCTGCCGGGCATTGGCACCGTCGGCGGCGAGCCGGTCGCGTACGGCGGTGTCGGGCTCCTCCTCGACCGGAGCCTCCTCCGCAACGGCGAGCCGCTCGGCCAACTCCTCGGCCTCCTCGACGGCCTTGTCGAGCGCCTCCTGCGCCTTGGCCGCGGCTGCCGCACTGCGCTCGGCCTCCCCCACGGCGCCGCGGGCCTGCCCGGCGAGCGCGCCGAGCTGCTGGGCCACGGAGGACTTCTCCCGGTCGGCGGCGCGCCTGCGCTCCCCCAACTCCTCGACGAGCGCGGCGACTTCCTTGCGCCGCTCGCCCGCATCCTGCTGGCCGCGCGCCAACTCCTCGCACTGCTCGGCGAGCTGCTCCAGCTCGGCCGCCGCCTCGTCGACAGAGGCCTGCACTTCCAGCAGGCTCGGCGCCCCGGCGGACCCGCCCTGCGCGAAGTGCGCCCCGAGCAGGTCGCCTTCGGTGGTGACGGCGGTGAACTCCGGGTGGGCGTAGACGAAGTCCTCGGCGTCTTCAAGCGTGCCGACGGCGACCATCCCCCGCAGCAACCGCCGCACCGAGGGCATCAACTCCTCGGGCCCGCGCACCAGTTCGGCGACCAGGGGCGGCCCGTCGGAGCCCGCGGGCCGTACGCCACCGGGACCGCCGGCCTCCGGTGACCCCGCAAGCAATAGCGCGGCCCGCCCCGCGTCCTGCTTGCGCAGCAGCCGGATGGCCTCCGCCGCCGACGCCGGTGTGGTCACCGCGATCGCGTCCGCCGCCGCGCCGAACGCCGCCGCGACGGCGACCTCGTACCCCGGAGTGATCGAGAGCAGCTCGGCCGCCGGACCGAGCAGCCCCGTGAGGCGGTCCTTGGCGGCGAGCAGCGCCC